>CAJUII010000060.1 GCA_910586405.1 uncultured Lachnospiraceae bacterium | reverse complement strand
TAATATGAAAGTCCCGGTCCCCTCCTCGTTATAATTCAATGCGGAATTTAGGTTGGAAAAAGCCGGAATTAATGAGTTTGAGCAGATCAGAGTGGCACTCAGAAATTTGATGAAATATCTTCCGAAGGCGGCAGTGCGGTATGATACGGACTTTGCGGATGATATTTTAAATATAGAGTGGAATGATGCGGAGCTTGACAATGATGAACTGGCAAACTATAAAGCGAAAGCAGAATATTATGTAAGAGAGCATCAAGATAATGCTGCTATCGCAAAGTTAAAATCGAATCAGCCGCTTATGGAGTCCGATCTCAAAGGTCTTGAAGAAATATTATGGAGTGAACTGGGCACGAAGGAGGATTATAGAAGAGAGTATGGGGAAAAACCTTTGGGCGAATTTGTACGTGAAATTGTCGGTTTGGATATGAATGCAGCAAAGGAAGCATTTTCAGTGTATCTCGACAATACAAATTTTGATAACAGGCAGATCTATTTTGTGAATCAGATTGTGGAATATATTGTGCACAATGGCGTAATGAAAGATATGTCCGTGCTACAGGAATCTCCGTTTACAGATTATGGAAGTGTGGTTGATATCTTTACAGACCTGACAGTGTGGATGGAGATACGGCAAGTGATTGAACAGATTAATGAGAATGCAGCAGCATAAAGAAGATCTGCAAGCAGGCTATATCAAAAATGAGATCTAGGGTGGGGAGATATGGTTTGAAAATATTGCAGAATGAGATGATCTGCTTGACGACATAATAACGAAAGTGGTATGATAATTGTATAAATTGCTGTCAGGTTTTCTGGAAAATTTGCTGACAGCGGAATGTGAGGTAAAGAGATGTCTAATTTAATAGAGTTTTTTAGAATGGTTTTATCCTATCTGATGGTATTTGCAGTGATCGTTGCAGTGTCAGGCATTGGCGGATTTATCGGTGTGAAGGTGTGGAAACCAAAGACAAAGGAAAACGAATAAGCACATTATAAAATGGGATTTATGGAAGATGTAAAGTCAGATGTTGTCAAGACTTTACATCTTTTAGATTGACACGAACTGTGTTCGAAGTGTATAATCTTGTAAGGAAAAATAGGAAATCAAAGGTGAACCAAAACAAAATCGAGACACAGATCGAAACAATAAGATGGAGGAATAAAACATGGCTAAGAAAGTAAGATGCAGATTTGCGCCAAGTCCCACAGGACGAATGCATGTGGGAAATCTGCGTTCGGCATTATATGAGTTCTTGATCGCAAAACACGCAGGGGGAGATTTTATCTTCCGCATTGAGGATACAGACCGTGAGCGCTATGTGGAGGGAGCAGTAGATATTATATATAATACCCTGGCAAAGACCGGACTGACCTACGATGAGGGGCCAGATAAGGATAAGGGCTTTGGTCCTTATGTGCAGAGTGAGCGCGTGCAGGCGGGCATCTACATGAAATACGCCAAAGAATTGATCGATAAAGGAGAGGCGTACTATTGTTTCTGTGATAAGGATAGACTCGCCACACTCAAATCAGAGGTGGTAGAGGGGAAGGAGATAACTGTTTATGACAAGCATTGTCTCGGCTTATCAAAGGAGGAAGTGGAGTCAAAGCTTGCGAGCGGCATTCCCTATGTGATTCGGCAGAACAATCCGACAGAAGGCACAACAAGTTTTCATGATGAGCTTTACGGAGATATCACGATCGACAATTCAGAGCTTGACGACATGATTCTAATCAAATCAGACGGATATCCTACGTATAATTTTGCGAATGTGGTCGATGATCATTTGATGGAGATTACCCATGTGGTGCGTGGAAATGAATACCTTTCCTCCACACCGAAATACAATCGTTTGTATGAGGCTTTTGGATGGGAGATTCCAATCTATGTTCATCTGCCGCTCATCACGGACGAGGAGCACAAGAAGCTCAGCAAGCGCAGCGGTCACTCTTCTTTTGAAGATATCGTGGAGCAGGGGATTCTGCCAGAGACGATCATCAATTTTGTCGCGCTGCTTGGCTGGAGCCCAGAGGAGAACCGTGAGATCTTTACACTCGATGAACTGATTCGCGATTTTGATTATACCAGAATCAACAAATCTCCATCAGTGTTTGATATGAACAAGTTAAAATGGATGAATGGGGAGTACATCAAGGCGATGGATCCTGACCGTTTTTACGATCTGGCACTCCCTTATATGAAGGAAGTGCTTCACAAGGATTTTGATCTGAAAAAGATTGCTGCCATGGTTCAGACCCGTATTGAGGTATTCCCTGACATTCAGGGACTGATTGCGTTTTTTGAAACATTGCCGGCGTATGATACAGCTATGTATGCACATAAGAAGATGAAAACAACGAAGGAGAGTGCTTTGGCTGTGTTGAAGGATGTACTTCCTTTGCTCGAGGCGCAGGAGGATTACTCGAATGAGGCACTTTATCAGATGCTCCTGTCCTATGTAGCAGAAAAGGAAGTAAAGAATGGCTATGTCATGTGGCCAATCAGAACAGCGGTGTCAGGTTTGCAGATGACGCCTGCTGGTGCGACAGAAATTATGGAAATTCTTGGCAAAGAGGAGACTCTGATTCGAATCAGAAAGGGTATTGAGTTACTTGAAAATGCTTGATAAGAACAGTGTAAACGAAGCCCAGTACAGGGCGATTACCCACGGAGCCGGCGCGATGCTGGTACTTGCAGGTCCCGGCTCCGGCAAGACCTTTGTTGTCACACAGAGAGTCAGAAATTTAATCGAACAACATCATGTGAAACCGGAGGACATTCTTGTCATTACTTTTACCAAAGCGGCTGCTGAGGAGATGCAGGAACGCTTTGCGAAGCTGAGTGAGAAGAATTGTTATCCGGTTCAATTTGGCACGTTTCATTCAGTCTTTTTCCAGATATTACGTCATACCTATCGCTTTACAGCGCAGAATATCATACGAGAAGGAGACAAGTACCGGCTGTTGACACAGATCATCGGTGAGATTCCTGATGAAATCTTAGGGCAGACACAGGTCGATTATAGTACAGACACGCTTCAAAATCTGCTCTCAGAGATCAGCACTGTCAAAAATAATGGTGTCACTCCGCAAGAGGTTAGGAGTACAACAGTATCCCAAACGGTGTTTGAATATATTTTTCATCAGTACAAGCAGGAGATGAACCGCAATAAGCTGATCGATTTTGATGATATGGTGCTTTTGTGCCGCAATCTATTGGTAGAGAGACCGGATACACTGAAATTGTGGCAACAGCGGTTTTCGTATATTCTTGTCGATGAATTTCAGGATATTTGCCCCTTGCAGTACGAGGTGGTGAGACTGCTTGCCAAACCGCAGGACAATCTGTTTATTGTGGGTGATGACGACCAATCTATCTATGGATTCCGCGGATCGAAGCCTGAGATTATGCTGAATTTTACAAAGGATTATCCCAAGGCAGAGCAGGTGCTATTGGATGTGAACTACAGGAGCAGACAGGGGATTGTCGATGTGGCAGGACAATTGATCTCTCATAATAAGATGCGTTTTGACAAGGCAGTTCGGGCGCAGAATACACAAAACGACGGTGTAAAGATCTATTCATTTCAGTCAAAATCAAAACAGGCGGAGAGCATTGCGTTATTGATTAAGCAGTATATGGCGCTGCCAGATACGAAATACAGTGATATTGCAATTTTATATCGGACAAACAATCATACCATTTACACGGCGGATCGGTTGATGAGAGAAGGGATTCCTTTTACGATGAAGGAAAAGCCCAAAAATATCTATGAGAGTCCTGTCGCGAAGGACATGATCGCATATATGCGATATGCTTTATATGAGGATCGTCAAGAGGATTTTTTGAGGATTATGAATAAGCCTGTGCGGTATATCAAGCGGAGCGCTGTGCCTCGCGGAACTTTTCACATGCGGGAGCTGATTGACAATAATCATGCAGCTGGCTACGTGGTGCAGAATATTCTGGCGCTTTATGATGAGCTTCATTTTATCAGAAGTCTGAATCCTTTTTCGGCAGTAAATTTTATCAGAAAAGGGGTGGGAACTGGAGCTGGATATGATACATATCTAAAAAAGCAAGCGGCGGAGAAGGGCAGGGACGTATCGGAGGAGCTTGAGGAGCTTGACGAACTCATGCGTCTGTCAAGAGAGTTTGACACAATAGAAAGCTGGTTGGAGCATATACAAAATTACGATGCGGTGCTGTATGAGATTACACAGCAGGAAAAGCGTCTGAAAAAGATGAATACCGATGCTGTGAGTATGGTGACGATGCATGCCTCGAAGGGACTTGAATGGGATGTTGTGATTCTTCCAGATGTCAATGAAGGCGTGATTCCCCACAAGAAAGCGGTTACAGAGTGTGAACTAGAGGAGGAGCGCAGGATGTTTTATGTGGCAATGACGCGTGCAAAGGAGCACCTTTTTATCTTTTACGTCCAAGAAAAAGAGGCAGGAAACCTCCTGCCCTCGCGTTTTCTTGATGAGATCGGCTGACTACTGCGCCTCCTGATCGCGCATTTGACTAACCTGTTCTTTGAGCTCCAACGCCTTGTCTTTCAGACGCGGGCTGATGCTTCTGCTGGTGACAACACCCGACAAGAGCCGCATGGCAGTCTGGTACTCGCCCTTTTTGGAGGCATAATATGCCAGCAGATAGTCAAGCGTAGTTTCGTTCATGCCTGCGATGGGGAAGCTCTCACGCATTCGGGCATTGGTCAGTCGCTCATAGGCGTTCATTGCCGCATTGTCGGCTTCTTTTAGATAGAGCTCTTTCTTGGCGGCAGCATCGGGATCCTCCTCAGGAAGTTCATCCGCCAGATCTTGATATAGCCAGCTTATCTTGAGACATACATTTCCGACTTCGCTGTCCTTGCCGCCTTTGGTGACAGTGCAAAGCAGTGCCATCTTCATGCGGCTGATTGCCATTTCTGTTGTGTAGATTTCACATTCAATCTCGTCGTGTGATTTATAATTAGTTTGTATTTTTTCGCGGATTAGCTTACGCTGGGAAGCTGTGGAGCTGGTAAAATTTTTAGTGAGCGCTGAGAAACCGCAGTTCGGGCAGCATACTGCATCATATTTTGTGACGTTGACATTGTTGTGTACAGGACGTAAGTCAGCCATCGTTGCAACAAATTTTGCAGAGTTTGCTTTGACCGCTTTGGCATGTAATTTCTTGTCGCAGACCGGACAAGTATAAGATTTTTCAATGATCGCGGCTTTTTCTATATCAATTTTTTCATTTGCGTCCATTTTAGAGTCCTCCAGATTAGATTATGTTTATTACTCGTTGTCAACTATTTCATCAAACTCAACATTGTCAAGATATTCGTCAAATGCATCGGCGACATTCTCGTATTCCTCATCGTTGTCGATGTAAGTCAGTTTGGGTTCCTCATCGGGGTTGTTTTCGTCCTCCTCGTACTGATAGAACCATACTTCACCATCCTCATTGTCGCCATTTTCATCAAGCGGAAGCAGCGCAATATAATCTTTTTGATCAACAGTCAGAATCGTGATGACCGCGCAGTTGACTTTCTGTCCATCATCAAGCTCCAATTCCACTGTCATTTCTTCATCTTCATAACTGTTTGTATTTTTATCTGCCATTGATTTGTGTACCAAGCCTTTCATAATATAATATGCATCTATTCAGTCAGGATGCCAATACTTATATCTTACCCAAATTAAAGGGACAAATCAAGAAGTTTCTTAAATTAGTTGAGATTGGTGAAAAAATAGCTGTTTTTTGTGTAGTCCATCGTCAAAATGATAGGAATACGATGTGAATTACTTGACATAGAGTATACAATGCGAGTATCATAAATATAGAAATGAGTAAACTGACACAAAGTGAGAGAGAAGATGTCATTTGATCATGGCAGCCGAGGTACGAAGATGGAATTAAAGACGGATGAAAAAATAATTCATTACATTAAAAGAAAAATAAAAGGCTGCAAAAACATTGTGGCAGTTCTGGGGATCGAGATGCTGGTGGAAGGTGGCGGCTACGATCTTGATACGAATGATGAGAATTACCGCGTGGAGGAGGAGTATGGATTCAGTCCTGAGGACATGCTTTCGACGAGTTTTTTTAATGCTAAGGTTGAGAAGTTTTACCGTTTTTACAAAAAAGAAATACTCGGTATGAAGATTCATTCTACGCCTGCTTATGAAGGGCTGGAGAGGCTTCAGAAGCAGGGAAAGCTCTCAGCGGTTATCTGCCAGAATTTTCATGGGATTCCAAAGAATGTTCATCTGAAAAAAGTGATAGACCTAAATGGGAATATATATATCAATCAATGTCCGCATTGTAATAAGGGATTTGACATAGAGTATATTATCAATGCAAAAGGGATTCCACAATGTGACCGCTGCAAGATGGCGATCCGACCTGGGATTCGTCTATTGGGGGAACGTGTGGATGCGGAACTTATGACGCAGGCGGCGATTGCTTGTGATCAAGCGGATGTTCTGCTGATACTTGGGAAAAATATGTATCACGATAAACTCGAGTACAAAGTGGCGCCAGAGCATGAGCAGCTCAAAGTGCTTTTTTCGCAAAATGAATTTGAGCGAAACGACAAAGTTGATTTTATTATCAGAGATGATATCAGTAAATTTCTACCTCTTATTATCGATTAAATTTTACAGCAAGAATGGCGAGGTTATATGAAAAAAATAAAAATTAATATGGGACAACCCTATCCATTGGGAGCCACGGTTGAGGACAATGGAATTAATTTTTCAATGGTAAATGCTTCAGATCAGGAATGTGGAATCGTTTTCTATCGAAGAGGAGTCGAACAAAAAGATCGTATTCTTTTTGACCAGAAACACAGGATTGGAAATATATGTTGTGCTTTTGTCGAGGGGATTAGCGCTTGTGATTGTGAGTATAATTTTTTCATCGGAGAAGATGTTTTTGTAGACCCTTATGCCAAAAGGATTGTTGGCAATGAGAAATGGCGCTCTGGTGAGTATGTGCGTCCCCTTTTGAGGGGAGGCTTTGATCATTGTATCTTTGACTGGCAAGGAACAGACAGACTGCATATTCCCTATTTTGAGAGCATCATGTATTGCCTCAATGTCAGAAGTTTTACGAGACATGCTTCGTCTAAAGTGAAGAAAAAAGGGACGTTTGAGGGATTGATGGAAAAAATTTCTTATTTGAAAGATCTTGGAATCAATTCTATAGAGATGATGCCTGCGTATGAGTATGAGGAATGTGAGTGGGATCAGACGACCGCGGAGACAAAGGCACAAATTTCATATCAAGTAGATCACATAGATGAGGAGCTTTCGTTGGATTCTAAGCCGCAGAAGGCTAAGAGGCTGAATTGCTGGGGTTATAAAGAAGCATTTTATTTTGCACCCAAGGCATCGTATTCGGCGAGCGGTAATCCCTGTGAAGAATTTCGCCGTATGGTACGCATGCTTCATAAGAATGGCATCGAGATCATTATGCAGTTCTATTTTCCAGACCATATGAAACAAGGATATATTCTTGAAATTATCAAGTATTGGGTTTTGATGTATCAGATTGATGGTGTGCATCTCAAGGGCAGCAGGCTGCCTATGACATTGATCGCCACAGAACCATTGCTGGCAAATACCAAGATTCTGTGTGAAAATTTTTATTTGCATGAGATCTATCCGGGGACAATGAGTCCAGCGTATAAGACGTTAGGATTTTACAGAGATGAATTTATGTATGATATGCGCAGGTTTCTAAAGAGCGATCAGGATACGCTCAAATGCTTTCGCTATCATATAAGAAATATACACCCGAAATGTGGTGTGATCAATTATATGACAAATTATTATGGATTTACCCTTCATGATCTCGTTTCATATGAAAGAAAACACAATGAGTTAAACGGTGAGAATAATACAGATGGGACAAACTGTAATTACAGCTGGAATTGTGGTGCGGAAGGACCGTCGCGCAAGAAGTCGGTCAAGGAACTTCGCCATAAACAGATGAAAAATGCCCTGAGCTTTCTGTTCACTGCACAGGGGACGCCGCTTCTCTTTGCGGGGGATGAATTTGGAAACAGCCAGAATGGCAATAATAACTGCTATTGTCAGGACAATGAGACAGGGTGGGTTGACTGGAGAGGGATTGAGAGAAATCATGATATCCTAGAGTACACTAAAATGCTGATACAATTTCGTCAGAGCCACAGTATCCTTCACTTGGATGAAAGTCTTACCATGCTGGACAGATATGGGTATGGCTATCCAGATTTGTCATATCACGGAGAAGAAGCGTGGAAAGTGCAGTGGGACAATGACAACAGATATATTGGCATAATGTATTGTGGAAAAAGTGCCAGTCTGGAAGATGGTGATTATATCTACATCGCTTATAACATGCACTGGAACTCGCATCGTTTTGCACTGCCTTCTATCGCGAATCATGTGTGGATGTCCAAGATCAGTACTGAACAGAATGTGGTGGTCTATGATGAAGAGAAGAATATGCAATATATCGAGATTGCACCGAGAAGCGTCTCCATTATGATTGGGAGGGTGTTGACAGAGGAAGAGCGAAAGCAGAAGCAGAAGACTTCTGCACCAACAAAGGATGTTTCTCCCCAGTCAAAGAAAAAATTGGCATGTAGTACGCGGGAGAAAAAGTCAAAAAATCAGAAGAGGTAAAGAACAGTGCATTTGTGGCAACATTTTAAGACAATTACACATCATAAGCTTATGGTGATGAAAGGATGTTTTTCTGTCGGCCTGTATAAACAAGGGTTATTACATGACCTTTCTAAATATATGCCAAGTGAATTTCTCGTAGGCGCAAAATATTATCAGGGGACACAGAGTCCGAATAATGCTGAGCGGAAGGACAAAGGCTATTCGTCCGCATGGCTGCATCATAAGGGAAGGAATAAGCATCATTATGAGTACTGGATGGATTACAGTGCACATGCGGGAAATAAAATAATTCCAGCAAAAATGCCAAACCGCTATATTGTGGAGATGTTTATTGACAGGATTGCCGCCTCGAAAAATTACAATAAAGAAAAGTATACGGATGATGAGCCGTTAAAGTATTATCTGAGTGGAAATCCTGAAAATTTTATGCATAAGGAAACAAAGAGGAAGCTTGAGAAGCTGCTGTATATGCTTGCGGAACGAGGTGAGGCATACACGATGCAGTATATTCGCAAAAGAGTCCTTGTAAGAACCAGAAAACAAAAGTCTAAAAAATAAGAGATACAAGTTACCGATATGGAAGCTCCTCATATATTAAGTATTAGAAAAAGCGCTTGATGCATGAGGAGTTGTTTTTATGAATTGTTGGATTTGGATCATTTTACTGTGGTGTTGCTGTGGAAAAGGCGGGTGCCAGAACAATTGCATGTGTATGTGTGATCGCAACCGTGACTGCGATTGTGACTGCAAGCCCGTTGTACTGCCAACACCTGTCGTTCCGCCATGTCCTCCGAACAACGGCTGTGGCTGCGGCAATGATATGATACAGCCGCGCGGTTTTGCCGGTTTTGGAGACAATAATACCTGCGGATGTGAAGAGAAAGAGAACTAAAACCATCATGAAGCGTGCAGTGATGCTGCACGCTTCATGATGTGTTTCAATATCAAATTGATTTGGGGTATATCAAATGGAAATCATTCGAAACGATGTCAAAAACAGAGTCAACCTTCGGGAGATCAACAGGTATCTGGGGTACGGCGCAAAGGCTCCCGATGACAGTATTGGGCAAATGATCACAGAAGTGCTGGACGAACTGTTGTGTGTGGTAACACCTAGAAATCTTTACAAATTATATAACAGCAGTATCGTGGGAAAACAAGTGATGTTGGAAGCGTCAGGCAGCACAATCATTTTTGAGAGTCAAAATTTGGCGGACAACCTGTCACAGTGCAGCAAGGTGGCACTGATTGCGGCTACGCTGGGATTGGAGGCGGACAAGCTGCTGCAAAAGTATGAGATATTGAATATGACAAAGGCGGCGATCGCGCAGGCGTGCGGCGCGGCATGTATCGAGGCGTACTGTAATATTTTGCAGGAACAAATCTGTGCATCACTGTCAGAAAACGGCAGGAAACTATATTTGAGGCCAAGGTTTAGTCCAGGGTATGGAGACTTGCCATTGCAGTATCAGCGCACAATTTTTCAGGCACTGGATTGTACCAAACACATAGGGCTCACACTCACGGACAGCCTGCTCATGTATCCGACAAAGAGTGTGACAGCATTTATTGGGTTGACTGCCAATCCGCAGAGCTGTCATATTGATAAATGTGCACAGTGTGACAATACAGAATGCGAATTTCGAGAATTATAATGCAGTATGAATGACGTAGTATATGGGGAGGATTATGATGGAATTTAACGAAATGAGTTTTAGAGAACAGTTGGGAAAGCAGATACTTTTTTTTGACGGTGGGATGGGAACCTTGCTACAGGAGCGCGGGTTAAAGACTGGCGAGATCCCTGAGACGTGGAATATTCTTCATCCAGAGATCATCAGACAGATTCACCAGGAATATTTGCTGGCAGGAAGTAATATGATTTCTGCAAACACATTTGGCGTGAATGCATTTAAGTGCAAGAACCTAGCGTATACGGTGGAGGAGCTTGTGACAGCGGGAATCGGGCTTGTCAAAGAAGCAATACAGGAGGTGCGCACAGGGGAACGCAGTGAATCAAAGCAGCCAATGTACGCGGCGCTTGATATCGGATCACTTGGCAAACTGCTGAAACCACTTGGCGAGATTACGTTTGATGAGGCGTACAAAACATTTCAGGAGATTGTTATAGCAGGAGACAGGGCAGGTGCAGACTTGATTCTGATCGAGACCGTAAGCGATGCTTATGAGATGAAAGCGGCAGTTCTCGCTGCAAAGGAAAACAGTGATCTGCCTGTAGTCGTCACTATGATTTTTGATGAGAGCGGTAAACTGCTGACAGGCGGGGATGTGGCTAGTGTGACAGCAATGCTAGAGGGACTAGGTGTTGATGCCATAGGTTTTAACTGTGGATTGGGACCTGATCAGATGAAAAATCTGCTGCCGCAGTTGACAGCATGTTGTTCCCTGCCTATCGTCATCAATCCAAATGCCGGCCTTCCAGTTGTCGTCAATGGGCAGACTGTCTTTAATGTGGCGCCAGAGGAGTTTGCACAGAGTGTAAGAACACTGGTAGAGATGGGGGCAAGTGTTGTCGGCGGATGCTGTGGCACGACACCAGAGCATATCCGGCGTGTTGTGGAACTTTGTCATAACATGGAGATAAAGGCGGTCACAGACAAGAAACTGACAGTTGTGTCATCTTATAACCATGCGGTTTATTTTACTAGAAAACCGTTAATCATTGGTGAGCGCATCAATCCGACAGGCAAGTCGAAGTTCAAGCAGGCACTGCGGGATCACGACATGGAGTATATCTATAAAGAAGGACTTGCACAGGAGGAGAACGGCGCACATATCCTTGATGTCAATGTGGGGCTGCCTGAGATAGACGAGCCGCAGTTGATGGAGGAGGCTGTCACCGGGATTCAGGCAATTCTTGATTTGCCTTTACAAATCGATACTTCGGACACGGCGGCTATGGAGCGGGGGCTGAGATATTATAATGGAAAACCGATGCTAAATTCTGTAAATGGCAAGAAGGAATCTATGGAGAGCGTATTTCCGATCGCCAAAAAATACGGTGCTCTCCTCGTTTGTCTCTGTCTTGACGAGGACGGTATTCCTGAGACTGTCGAAGGACGGTTAAAGGTGGCAGAAAAGATTGTCAAGACGGCGGCTGAATATGGTATTCCCAAGAAGAACCTGGTGATGGATGCGCTTGTGCTTACCATTAGTACAGGTCAGGACAATGCGAATATCACGTTGGAAACGATGCGCAGAATCCGTTATGAGATGGGAATACACACAGTGCTCGGCGTGTCAAACATTTCTTTTGGACTGCCAGAGCGAAGTCGTATCAACACAGCGTTTTTTACAATGGCAATGAACAATGGTCTGAGTGCGGGCATCGTGAATCCTTCCAGTGAGCCGATGATGTCAGCTTACTATAGTTTTAATGCGCTGATTGGCGAGGATGAGCAGTGCATGGCGTACATTGCAAACGCGTCGCAGACAACGGACAAGCCCAGTGCGGCACCCTCACAAAAAAACAGTGTGTTTACGCTGGATGAGGCAATTATCAAGGGATTGACAGAAAGTGCCAGCGAGGCGACAGTAAAGCTTTTGGAAGAAAATATGGATGCGCTTTCTATCATCAATGAAAAGCTGATCCCTGCGCTGGATGTGGTAGGAAAAGGGTTTGAGGAAAAGAAAATGTTCCTTCCGCAGTTATTGATGAGTGCAGATGCGGCAAAGGCATCCTTTGAGGCGATCAAGACAACGCTGTCGAAACAGGGAAAGAGCAGTGAGAGTAAAGGTAAGATTGTGATTGCCACTGTCAAGGGAGATATCCATGATATTGGAAAGAATATTGTCAAGACACTGCTGGAAAATTATGGATTTGACATGATTGATCTCGGGAAAGATGTGGCACCAGAGTTGATACTTAAAACAGTACAGGAACATCAAGTGAAACTGGTCGGACTCAGCGCGCTCATGACCACTACAGTTGTCAATATGGAGGAGACGATCAAGCTTCTGCGAGAGCATCACGCGGGCTGTAGAGTCATGGTAGGCGGGGCTGTGCTCACACAGGAATATGCGGATATGATCGGTGCAGATTTTTATTCTAAAGATGCCATGGGGTCTGTGCGCTATGCGAATGAGCTGTATGAACAAGGAGAGCTGTAAGAACAGAATAAAATTCGGTCATGGAAGTATTTTCATCAGAGAATACCTTGAAATACCATAGGATATTTGATAAAATAGTTCTAATAAAGAAATACCAAAACTAAATTTGTGCGTTTGATTGTGATGTGTAAGAAGTGTTTGTGTGATAATATGAGTGACATGAGACGAATACTAGCAACATATCATGATTTGTGGAGAAGGCATGGTGAAAATTTGTATTGCTTTTCTGGAATATGGGCGTTAAAATAGTTTTGATATGAAAATATTTTGATGACGATAATATTTTCATATTAAAAAACAATCAAAATTGAAGAAGGAGCAGAAAAAACAAGGATTATATGGTAGAAAAAACTGAAAATAAAAAAGAGCGTATGAAGTGTGGTAAAATTCGAAAGGAATAGGCAGTTAACTGAGAACATGAAGCAGTTTAGAAGACATTCCATAAAACAGGAGATTGCGCTGATCTTCATTACAGTCATGGCGGGTACGATTATTCTCTGCTGGGTGATCAACAGCAGCTTTTTGGAAAAATTTTATATCCAGAATAAAAAGGGTGCTATCAAAGAGGCGTATATTCGATTGAATGAAGTTCTGGCGAATGGTGATATAACCTCAGATGAATACGATCTTGAACTGCGAAAGACCTGCGATATGTATAATATCGGACTGTTGGTAATTGATGCAGCATCAAACACAGTAAAGTCAAATACAAGAGATGCTGATAAACTCATGCGCAGGCTTTACGATAATTTTTTCAAACCTGGCAGCGATATGACCTATTTGGATATGGGGAATAATTATTACATGGCAACGGTCATGGACAAATCGACGTTTACGGAATACTTGGAGATGTGGGGGATTCTGAATAACGGAAATCTCTTTTTGATACGCTCTCCACTGGAAAGTATACGAGACAGTGTCAAGCTGTCCAATCGTTTTTTGGCATATGTGGGATTTGTAGCGACGGTCATTAGTGCTGCGCTAATCTGGTTTGTGACGACCAGGATCACGAAGCCTATCATGGAGCTGAAAAATATTTCCGAGGAAATGACAAAGCTAAATTTTGAGACAAAATATGAGAGCCGTGGACAAAATGAGATTGATTTGTTGGGCAGGCATATTAATGAACTGTCAAGCACTTTGGAAAAGACAATATCAGAACTGAAAACCGCGAACAATGAACTTCAGCGGGATATAGAGAAAAAAGAACAGATCGATGAAATGCGCAAAGAGTTTTTATCCAATGTTTCTCATGAGTTAAAAACACCAATCGCGTTGATACAGGGATACGCGGAGGGACTTAAGGAAGGCATCAATGACGATGATATTGACAGCAGAAACTTTTATTGTGATGTGATCATGGACGAGGCAGGAAAAATGAATACCATGGTCAAAAAGCTGTTGGATTTAAACCAATTAGAATTTGGAAATGATGTCATTACGATGGAGCGCTTTGATATTATTGCGCTCATTCACAATTTTATTGCATCAGCAGAGATCTTGCTCAATCAGAATGACGTGAAAGTTAGGTTTGATGAATCCGAGCCCGTTTATGTGTGGGCAGATGAGTTTAAAACGGAGGAGATTGTGCGCAATTTTTTCAGCAATGCGATGAATCATGTATCAGGCGATAAAATTATAGAGATTAAATATAGATTGATTGAAGAGGAAGATGCCAACAAAGTGCGAATCAGTGTGTTTAACACAGGAGAGCCGATACCAGAGGAAGCGATCCCTCATTTGTGGGAGAAATTTTATAAGGTAGATAAGGCGCGAACCCGAGAGTATGGAGGCAGTGGCGTAGGATTATCCATCGTAAAGGCAATCATGGAATCCATGAATCAGCGTTACGGTGTTATCAATTATACCAATGGCGTAGAGTTCTGGTTTGAACTTGAAACCAAATAAATATGGAGGTGTTGGTTTGAAAAAGGGAAAGGTTTTAGGGCTTTTTGCCATGTCTGCAATGTTGTTGACTGGCTGCATAGATGCTATGCCAGAGCTCACGGCAGAGCAGTCGGACATTGTTGCAGAATATGCGGCAGGACTGCTGCTAAAATATTCATCCAATTACAATTATAAAATTGCAGATGAGGAAGAAGTGTTGGCGGCTCTGGCAGCCCGTCAGGAAAGTATTGAACCCGAGACAGAATCAGAAGAGGGGACAGAGCCAGAAACGGACAGCGAACAGACGGAGGATGTAACCAATCAAGATGCATCTCCATTAGAGCCAGAAACGGAAACAGAAGTAGAGCAGATCCAGTTTGTTGCAGATCTTGACTTCGCGGCGGAGCTGGGAATCGATGATTTGATCATACGCTATCAGTCATTTGAGATATGCAGCTCATATCCTGGGGATAACACAGGGTTCAGCGTGGATGCTGCACAGGATAAGAAGCTTTTGGTGATGCATTTTGATATGGAAGGTCTGCCGGAGGAGGATGTGGACTGCAATTTATTTGATTATGATATCAAGATGCGCGTAAATATCAATGACACAGGATCGACATCTGTATTGAGCACACTGATTCCCAATGATCTTGGCACATATATGGATGTAGTGCCGGCAGGAGAAATTGTTGATGTGGTGGCTGTGGCAGAGATTGAGGATCTGACAGCAGAAGAGATACAGACATTAACACTTCATGCGGTTTCAAAGAACCAATCCTGCTCAGTAAGGTTAAAATAATTAGAATTTGTTAAAAAATTGCTGAAAATATTTGTAATTAATCCTATATCTATGTTATAATTGATTAAAGATGACTACTCTGCACAGCAGTGATGATAAAGAGGTTGAAAATATCTATATTTTTGATCATCTGTAGAATGGAGGTTTAATATGGAGACTAAGATTCTCTTGGAGAACGGAACTAATGAGTTAGAAGTATTAGAATTTGTGGTGGACGGAAATTCCTATGGTATTAATGTGGCAAAGATCAGAGAGATTATTCCCTATTCGCCTGTAACACCAGTACCCAATGCGCATCCCAGTGTGGAAGGTATTTTTATGCCGCGTGATGCGATGATCACAGCGATTGATTTACGTAACTGTTTACAGCGTGGGCAGTCACAGCCGGGCGGTTTATTTATTATCACAAGTTTTAATAAACTTGACATTGCCTTTCATGTTGATTCCGTAATCGGTATTCACAGAGTGTCATGGGTCGATATTATTAAACCAGGTGCTACGGTGACTACAGTGGAGGATGGTATTTCTACAGGTATCATCAAGATTGACGGAAAACTTATCATTATTCTTGATTTTGAGAAGATTATCACAGATATCAATCCAGAGACAGGATTAAAGGTGACAGAGATTGACGCATTGGGCGTGCGAGAGAACACAGAAGTTCCAATTCTGATCGCGGAGGATTCCTCACTGCTCAGAAAGTTGATTGTTGATTCGCTCAAGAAGGCCGGATATGATAATATTATCAAGGCTGAGAATGGCGAGGAAGCATGGGAATACATAACAAAGTGCAGAGATGCTGGAACACTGGATAAGGATGTACATCTTCTTATCACAGATATCGAGATGCCTCTTATGGATGGACACCGTCTGACAAAGCTTGTAAAATCAGATGATGCGACAAAGCATATACCGGTAATTATTTTCTCTTCACTTGTAAATGATGAGATGAGAAGAAAGGGTGAAGATTTGGGTGCAGATGCACAGTTATCAAAACCTGAGATCGGAAATCTTGTTAAAGTAATAGACGATTTACTTTCAAGATAGTAAAGATGGAGCCGGGATAAATACCCGGCTCTAACAAATTATACAAACTTTTGTGTAGGGGAATATGTTAGGAGAGGCATGGACGAGACAGAAATCATTGAAAAAAGAAGAACGTTTGTAGAGAAAATAATGGATGCGGATATGGTACTTGTGGGTGTTGGGGAGGAGTTTATTGAAGATTTTGAAGACATACACAAATTTCCGAATCTTATGTCCGCACTTGAAGAAGTAGATATTGATCAGACTCTGGAGTGGACGATTCCGTTTTTGGAACATCGTTTTTTGATAGAACATAGAGAAGGCAGATTGGTGGAGGCGTACAGGAATCTCTTCGAGCTGGTTAAAGACAAAAATTATTTTGTGATTACTACTTGTATCGATGAGAATATTCAGAAAGCAGGATTTGACGCTGAACGGTTGGTAGCACCTTGTGGGAATTATCAAATGCTTCAGTGCAGTGAGAAGTGTTGTGATACTTTATATCCGTCAAAAGAATTTTCAGATTTAGTCAATCAGGCAATTTTAGACCAGGTGGGGTTGGATTCGCTTGAAGTACCTAAATGTCCTGTTTGTGGCAAACCATTAGTATATAATAATATTCTGTGTGAGCAGAACTATATTGAGGAAGGATATCAAAACCAGTGGGAGAAGTATACAAAGTGGCTGCAAACTACTTTGAATAAAAAGCTCTGTATTCTTGAACTGGGCGTGGAGTTAAATCTGCCAGGTATCATAAGATGGCCTTTTGAAAAGGTTGCTTTTTATAATCAAAAAGCAAGTTTTTTCAGAATAAACGCCTCATTATATCAGATGACAGAGGAATTAAGCGATAAGGGAATTAGTATTGCAATGAATGCGGTCGATTTTTTGAGAGAATATAGATTGTCGGATAGAAAAGAGTAGAAAAGGGACAGGGGGAGTAACATGAGTTCAGAGGAAAATTATTTGGATAAATTGCTTAATAATGTTTTGGAGCCAAAGCCAACAGAACCCATGGAAGAAATACATATATCAGATCTTGAGGAGAAGAACGACGAACTGAGAATATCGGATATCGAAGGAATAGAACAGGCAATATCAGATATTGAATCCGAAGTCATGGATATGTCTGACCTAGAAGAGCTGGCATTATCTGACGTAGAACTGGAAACATTGAGTATTGAAGAAAATAGCGGTGAAGGGATTGTGGTATCAGATTTAGAAGCCTCCGAGCCAGAAGGGATTGGGATATCAGATATAGAAGCCCTAGAGCCAGAAGGGATTGGGATATCAGATATAGAAGCTTCCGAGCCAGAAGGGATTGGGATATCAGATATAGAAGCCCTAGAGCCAGAAGGGATTGCGGTATCAGATTTAGAAGCTGTCGAGTCAGAAGAATTTAAAATAACAGATATTGCACCGGAGGTCATGGATATAAACGATACCGGAGAGTCAGCACGATCAGATATCGAATCGGAGGTCATGGATATGGAAATACCTGAGCCTGAAGAGTTGATTTTATCTGACATAAAGTCGGAAGATCTCAATAAAGTAGAGAGTAGCACCGAAATGTTAGCGTTTGCAGGTGACGAAGTAGAAGCTTTCAATATGGAGGAACAAGAGCTGTCAGATGATGAGATAGGAGCTTTAGATGAAGAGGAAACTATACCGAATGAACAAGAGCTGTCAGATGATGAAGTAGAGATCCTGAATATAGAGGAGCTTATCCCAGAGGAGCAAGAGCTGTCAGATGACGAAGTAGGAGCCTTGAATATAGAGGAGACCATCTCAAAGGAATTAGAGCTAGGGGATGACGAAGCAGAAGTCATAAATGAAGAGGAGACTATCCTGAATGAGCTAAGTCTAGCAGACAATGAGATAGATATCTTGAATATAGAGGAAGACATCCCAGAGGAACAAGAGCTATCGGATGACGAAATAGAATCCTTGAATATAGAGGAAGACATCCCAGAGGAACAAGAGCTATCGGATGACGAAATAGAATCCTTAAATATAGAGGAAGACATCCCAGGGGAACAAAGTCTAGCAGATGATGAGGTAGAGGTCTTGAACATAGAGGCGGTTATCCCAGAAGAGCAAGCGCTGTCAGATGACGAAGTAGGAGCCTTGAATATAGAGGAGACTATCCCAAATGAACTAGGTCTAGCGGACGATGAGGTAGAGGTCTTAAATATAGAGGAGGCTATCCCAAATGAACTAGGTCTAGCGGACGATGAGGTAGAAGTCTTAAATATAGAGGAGGACATCCCAGAGGAACAAAGTCTAGCAGACGATGAGGTAGAGGCCTTGAATATAGAGGCGGTTATCCCAGAGGAACAAAGTCTAGCAGACGATGAGGTAGAGGCCTTGAATATAGAGGCGGTTATCCCAGAGGAACAAGAACAGGCAGACAGTGGACAGACAGAACTGGATTTTATATTGTCTGATAATAATGAAGCTTCTGAGTTAGACATACCAGATATAGACAAAGAATTAAGTTTGGAGGAAAATGAAATGCCAGAAGAGGATGAACTGAAACTGGAAGATATAGATATTCCAGAAATGGACACCGATATGTCCTTGGGGGAAAGTGAGCTGGATATTGATGGGCTGGACGAGGCAATTCAGTCAGAAACCGAGCTTGAAATGGCAGGTGAATTAAATCTTGATGAATTGGATTTCGGTGATATGATGTCAAAGGATGATAATCTGGATGTAGACATTCCCGATTTAGAGATGCCTGACATTCCCGATTCTGAGGATTTTGATATCAGTATGTCAGATGCGGCTGAATTGTTAAGAGAGAATGCAAAAGCAAATGAGAGCGAATCATCGATTGGCATGGAGGATAATCTTGAGGATGTATTAAATATGCTCGATGATGATGCAGAGCTTGCAGAAATAAATGATATGCTCAAAAAGTCAGATAACAATGAGCCAATCCAAGATGACATGATGGATTTGCTGCATCAGATGGCGGATGATGAAGCGGCATCTGTCAATGCAGGAATTAAACATGTGGACGATGATGATGATGGTGTACCGCTCCCTGAAATACCTCAGTCTGTACTCAATACCGAACAGACAGATAAAGCAGCTCCTGTTACTGTAGATGATAATGGGAAGAAAAAGGGGAAGAAAGTATCTGCAAAGAAGTCTGAAAGTGGGGAGGAAGAAGAGACCAAGAAACCAGGTCTGTTAGGAAAATTTTTCAACTTGCTGACGGAAGATCTTGTACCTGAGCCGACAGAGGAGGAGCTCGCGGCTGAGAAGGAAGCAAAAGCGGCAAAGAAACAGGAAGAAAAGGCAAAAAAAGAAGAAGAAAAGCTTGCCAATGATGAGACGAAAAAGGCAAAGTCAGAAGAAAAAGAGGCAGCAAAAAAAGCGAAGCAGGAACTAGCAGCACAGAAGAAGAAAGAAAAGCAGGCAGAGAAGGAGAAGAAAGCCGCCGCGAAAAGGGCTAAATTGGAGGCAGAAGGTCCGAAAAAGCGTATTCCGCCAAAGAAGATTGTAGCCGGTGCCGCATTTGGAGCGACGGTGGGAGGTGCTTTGATTATTGCGACGAATATTCTTTCTACGCAGGGATTTTTGCAATCGGCGCGCAAGGCATACTATGATGCAGATTATAAAACAGTATATCAGTTGTTATATGATATGGAGCTGGATGAAAATTCATCAGAAGGACAGATCAAGGCCAAAAGTGAAGTGATCCTGAAAATGCAGCGGTGGCATGATTCCTATCAGATAAACATGAAAATAGGGCGTGAAGTAGAGGCACTGGACGCTTTATTACAAGGTATCACAACCTATGATACCGTCAATGCTGATGCGGAAAAATATGAAGTGATGGAGGAAGTGGATGCAATCAAAGCACAAATTTTAGAAATCCTCCAGACAAACTACAATCTCGACGAAACGGCAGCAAGAGTCCTGATCAGTAACGAAGATGCATTGTCTTATACAATCGCACTCAATGATGTGATAAACGGAAATTAGTGTGAAATATAAAATTTCACCATCCTGATTTGTACGCCTGCTGAAGC
>CAJUII010000059.1:14131-20814 GCA_910586405.1 uncultured Lachnospiraceae bacterium | reverse complement strand
GATTTAAGCGGATTTAATACCGAAAAAGTAATTACTATGGAAGAAATGTTCGGCAAATGTCATAACATGGAAAGTCTGAATATTAGTGGATTTAATGTGACAAATGTGACGAATATGAAGAACATATTTAGAGAATGCCAGCGTCTTAAATCTCTTGATTTGACAAATTTCTATTGTGATGGGATAGAGAATGATACAGATTTAATTAGCATGCTATTCGAGTGTGATTCGTTGTGCCAAATTAATACACCAAACAACTTAACAGTTTCGATCGAGTTACCAGAGGGAACATGGCAGAATTCAGAAGGCAATATTTACACAGAACTGCCGAAGGGCATAGAAAGCATTTTATTGACAAAGGAAGAAAGTACACAATTTATTGCGCAGGGAACTTACCAGGAAGATGGGAATGACATTGCTTGGACAATTGACACCAATGGGAAGCTGACTGTGACGGGAACTGGGGATTTTGCACCAGATGATGGTAGTGATGTAGATTCTGAGAGAGCACCATGGGAGAATTATCGAAAAGAGATAAAATCAGCAGAGATTAATGTGACAGGTATGACCAATGCAAGTTCTATGTTCTGGGGATGTAGAGAGATGACGACGGTGGATCTGAGTAATTTTGATACCAGCCAGATTGTGAATATGGGTGGCATGTTTATGGAATGTACAAGCTTGGAGCGTTTGGATTTGAGCAGTTTTGATACGAGCAATGTGAAGAGGATGCATGAGATTTTTACAAACTGTAGAAATTTAAGATATCTCGATCTAAGCAGCTTTGATTTGAGTGCTATAGAATATGGAAGTAGACATAATATCTTTGGGGGATGTACTGCACTCATAGAACTAAAAACACCTAGAAATATCCCAGAAGATGGTTTAGGACGACTGCCCCAAGGAGCACTATGGAAGGATTCAGATGGAAACAAATATAGCACCTTTCCAATGGGACCAAACAGTGTTACATTGACCAAAGAAGAGATTGAAGGCATTATCGCCTATGGGGAATATAAGGAAAATGGGAATGACACTGCATGGGAGATTGATACTAATGGAAAATTGACAGTAACAGGATATGGAGAATTTGCCCCTAATGGTGGATGGATAGATGAAAGAGCACCATGGTCTGACTATCGTGGATCAATTCAAACCGCTGAGGTTCATGTGCAGGGAATGACAAATGCATCAGCTATGTTTTATGAGTGCAGGAATCTGACAAGCGTGAATTTTAATGATTTTGATACATCGACTATAACAAATATGAGTTATATGTTCGATTCCTGTAATAGATTGACAAGTATGGATGTAAGCGGATTTGATACCAGTAATGTTATATCTATGAGTAGTATGTTTGCAGCGTGCAGTAATTTGACAAACTTAGACGTAAGCAGCTTTGATACGAGTAAAGTTATATTTATGATTAGTATGTTTCAGGGTTGTATCGGTCTGACTGATTTAGACGTAAGCGGTTTTGATACAAGTAAAGTAACCGATATGGCGTATATGTTTGCAGATTGCAGTAATCTGGCAAGCTTAGATTTAAGTAATCTGGATTTTAACAGTGTCACGGATATGTATCAAATGTTCAATAATGACAGCAGTCTCACACAGCTCTATACCCCCAAAAACGTCCATGATTCCGCCGAGCTCCCCTCATACGGCACCTGGTACGATATCAAGGGAAACGAGTACATCGAACTGCCGCAGGACCGCTCTGACAGCATCCTGTTAGCAAGGGATGAAAGACCATCGGAGTGCATTACAGCTACCAAGAGAAAGACTTCCTACCGTCAGTGGGACAAGATTGACACGAGCGATTTAACAGTCAAGTACCATAACAGTGACGGTGATATCATTACCCTGTCAGCATCAGATTACACAACCAACGCAGACCAGATTGACACATCCATTTTAGGTACGCAGGTTTTGACAGTGACTTATAACGGTCTGACAGCGGAGATCAATCTGACAATTACAGAGCGCATCAGGACAAGCGTCAACCTCACCGGCATCGCCTCTAAGGACTACACCTACAGCAAAAAGCCGGTAGCTTTGACAGTCCTTGCCAAGGCAGATGACGGCACCGATGTCACCAGCGAGATCAAAGACATTCTGGTCTGCACCTACACTGGAACGCAGGCGGACGGCACTGAGTATACCACATCGAATGTAGCGCCCACCAACGCAGGCGAATATACATTGACTGTTGTCATCCCAGAGGACAACCAGGATTACACAGGCAGCAGCCAGACCTTTGACTTCACAATCAAGAAAGCGCAGGTGACAATCACCGCATCGGACATCAGCCTTACCACAGGTGCAGCGATTCCGAAACCGGAGGATTACAAGTACACTATCTCATCCCCGGCAACAGAGGAGGATTTGGAGAAAAAACCGACACTCACCTGCAATATTACTGATACTTCCAAAGAGGGGACATATGACATCGTTGTAGCGGACGCTGCCTTAAAGGCGAATCCAAACTACGAGACAGAAATCAAATATGTCAATGGAAAAGTAGAAGTTGCCGCATATTACACCGTGACGTTTGACCTGTCTGGAAAAGGCGAAAGCACAACACAAAAAGACATTAAGAAGGGCAGCACCATCAGCAAGCCCGCAGACCCGCAGGCGGAGGGCTTCATATTTACCGGCTGGTACAAAGATAAGGACTGCACGGCAAAATGGGATTTTGCAGCCGATAAGATAGAGTCGGACACAACGCTGTATGCAGGCTGGACAGTGAAGGAGGAGGAAGACAAAGACGACGAGGAAGACAACAAAGATGAGAGCAGCGAAGATAAGGACGACTCTGCATACACCAGTGAGGAGCGCGTAACACTCGCGTCTGTCGGCGCAGAGATCGCGGCGGTCAAGTCAAAGGTATACGACGGCACCGCATACCGTCCAGGCGTCAAGGTTACAGCCGTTGTCAATGGCAGGAAAGTGACATTAACCGAGGGTACAGACTACAGGGTGCTATACAAGAATAATATCAACGCAGGACAGGCGACAGTGACTGTCAAGGGAAACGGTATCTATAAAGGCGAGCGGAGCAGGAACTATACGATCACAGCCAAGCCGGTAAACAAACTAAAAGTGGTCACAGGCGGCGTGGCAGGCAGCACATCAGGCAGCGACATTCAGAACCTTCCAGTCTATGTATACGACGGAGCAGTGCTGTTAAAATCCGGCACAGATTACACCCTTTCAGGCTACAGTGCAGGAAGTTCAACAGCGCGCGTTACCGTGACAGGCAAAGCGAACTATACAGGAACGACCACAGCGAAACTCACAGTTTACAATGTCAGCAGCGACAAGATCATCAACCCTGAGAATGTCACTCTGAATGTACAGTCTGTGCCATACACAGGGAAGTCCATCAAGAATGTCGAGCCGACAGTCAAGATTGGCGGCAGTACACTTACAAAAAACAAGGACTACAAAGTCCAGTACCAGAATAACAAGAACGCCGGAACGGCATTTGTGATTGTGACAGGAAAGGGTGCATACAAAGGCAAGGCAGTCATACCGTTCACAATCAAGGCAGTGAACACAGGCAATATGAATATCAAATCTATTCCAGCTAAAACATACAATGGAAAGCTCCAGAAACCCTCAGTGACCGTGACTGTGAACAGCAAGAAGCTCTCCAAAGACAAGGATTACACCATAACCTACAAGGATAATCTTCACGCTGGGACAGCGACAGTGGTCGTGACAGGAAAAGGAAACTATGCAGGCATGAAGGGGGAGGCAAAGTTCACCATCAACCCGCAGAAGATTTCAAAGGCGTCTGTGAAGGGCACACAGGGAAAACTCATTTTGACCTACAGCAAACGGACGTTAAAGGAAGGCACAGACTATGAGAAACCTGTGTATGGAACCGCGAGCAAAAACAAGATCAAAGTGACCATCAAGGGAAAGAAGGACTTCACAGGAGAAGTGACAAAGAGCGTGAAAATACGATAAATACAATGAGGGCTGTGCAGTGCAGCCCTCATTCTTCTACAGACTTTATTGGTTGTGGAAAATTTACCCGATCAGGCACTCTTTTCCCCTGAATGCAAACCCATATTTCCGAATCTGTTCTGGTAAATATCCAGACGATATGAGTTCTGCCTCATACTGCTTTTCCTCAATCTGGGCATGGGCATTTGCGAGGGTATCCTCAAGTGTTTTCTCGTCCTCGTCCAAATCTATTACTTTAAATTCAAGGATAAAAGCTTTTTTGGTTTTATCCAAGGGCTCTATCATCACATCATACCGTCCAAATCCGCTTTCCCTGTTGGAACGGACTTTATAAGTATCCGAAAGATTGACTACCATACCAAGCACTAAGCCATGATAAAACCGCTCTGGTTCTGCCTGATCGGACGGCTTGTTACCACTGTCGAAAAAACTGAAAGTATTCAGGGCAACCTTGTTCATAAATGTATTCATCTTTTTTACATTGTCATTCAGGAGCGCTTTAATGAACTCATTGTAATACATCTCCGTATCATTTTTAAACCATCCTTTGACTATTTTTCGGAACATTCGTTTTGTTTCAAGATTCGTAATGGTCAGTGTATACCATACATCACCTTCCTCTCCTACGCCCTCCTCGTCTGTATCCAGTGTTCTTACATTTAACACTTTCAGATACCCAGTGGCAAGCAGAAGACTCCAAACAGCATCCATGCTGCCATTTAACTGGTCAAACACAATCTTTTCGTCAATTTCTGCCTCAAAGCTCTTACCCTGCAGGAGATCTTCCATTGTCTGTTTTATATCCGGGGTACCTTTCTGGATCAGCTGGTTTACAAGTCCGTTCCCGCTTGTATTGGACCAGTAGGTATCGTATTTTCCTTTTTTATTAATAAAAGACACGATTGACCACGGATTGTAGATATCCGTGCTGGTGCCGAATATAAATCCATCATACCATTTTTTTACTTTCTCTTTCTGTTCCCCTAATCCGGCATCATCAAGTGCCGTAAAGACTTCCTCTTCCGTAAAACCAAAAGACGTTGTATATTTATCAGAGGTTGTAGTTATGACATCAAGGTTATTCATGCCTGTAAATATGCTTTCTTTTGCCACCCTTGTTATTCCTGTGATCAATCCGCGTTCAAGGTATTCATTTGTCTTGAATGTGGAGTTGAACAAACCGCTAAAGAATCTGACCGCCGCCTCCCAGTATCCTGAAATCCAGGCATCCTGCATTGGTGTATCATATTCATCTAAGATAATGATTACTTTTTGATTGTAATGACGCTGCATGAAGCCAGCCATCGTACTAATAGCATCAGTAGCTAATTCACTGCTCATTCCGGGTTCTATTTTCTGATAATATTTCCGTTCTTTTTCATTTAACAGATTTCCGTTTAACAGATAATCATTCTTATTATACAGATCTGTAATTACTTTTGTTATCTTGAACAGCATCTCTTTATATGATGCTGCCTTGACATTCGCAAAACTCAAAAAAATTACCGGAAAAGTACCCTGTAGCTTCCTGTACCTGTATTCCCCGTCAGGAGATTTTTCCTCCCATATGGACAGTCCCTCAAACAGGTCACTCCTGTCCTTGTACTTATTTGAAAAAAAACATTCCGTCATACTCATGTTCAGTGTTTTTCCAAACCTGCGCGGACGTGTGATTAAGGTAACTTTATCTGCGTTTTCCCACCATTCCCTGATAAAATCTGTCTTGTCGATATAAAATATATGCTGGCTTCTTACTTCCTCAAAATCCTGGTATCCAAGTCCTGCCCTGTTTTCATTCATGCGATTCCCTCCCCCTGTCTGGTATTATTTCCTGTTGATTATCAGTATACACGATACCAGCTTTTTTCACAATATGAGAAATGATCGTGTTGGGACATATCTGAAAAAAGAGTATACACTGGCACTTACCAACAGAGAGGTGGAGGGAATGTTTGCGAAGCTGATCGGCAGATGGTTCCATGGCAGGACCAGCACGTCCTACAATAATTTTATCAAGGCGCTGCTTCTAAACGATGTAGAAGAGATGAACGAGTATATGAATCGAATTGCACTGAACAGCTTCTCTAGCTTTGACACAGCAAAAAGCGCGTCGGATGACGATGCACCCGAGCGGTTTTATCATGGTTTTGTACTTGGGCTGATGGTGGAGCTGTCGGGAAGATTTGAGATCACATCCAATAGGGAGAGTGGTTTTGGGCGTTATGATATCATGCTTACACCTGCCGACAGAGCGAAGGATAGCGCATATATCATAGAGTTTAAGGTGCACAAACCAAAGAGAGAGAAGAGTCTTTGGGAGACAGTCGAAAATGCCTTGGTTCAGATTGATGAAAAGCAATATGAGACGCAGTTAACATCACAAGGATTTTCATCAGAACAGATTAAAAAGTACGGATTTGCATTTCGGGGAAAGGAGTGTTTGATTGGCGATTTTCGGAGAAGGAATGTCTGACAAGATGGAGATAAGTGTGCGTTAGGATGCATATATGGAGTACGCAAGTTTGGGCGTACTCCTATTTTTGTGCTTTTTTGTTATTTTTGCCTTTAAATTTTGCTAAAAAATTAGCATATAGAACATACAATATGGACTTGCAAAATAAAATATAAACATATATAATGTAAGCATGTACATGCGCAACCGATTGCGCAACAGTTGCGCTAAACAGATTGCACAACAGTTGCGC
>CAJUII010000059.1:7279-14031 GCA_910586405.1 uncultured Lachnospiraceae bacterium | reverse complement strand
CAACAGTTGCGCTAAACAGATTGCACAACAGTTGCGCACAATAAGCTGTAAGGAAAAGGAGGAAGCAAATGAGAAAAAGTTTGAAACAGTTTTTGCGAAAGAGTTTATGTGGTGTCCTGTGCACTGCCATGCTGTTCTCAGGCATATCAGTGCCAGAACTGTCAGTGTATGCGTCAGAGTCCGAACAGACACATGAGACAGAACAGTCACAGGAAACAGAAAACGCAGAAGAAACCAGTAACAGTGCAGAGACGGCATCTGTTGATGAGACAGCAGGGGAGCGCGCGGAGGTTGAGAGCGCGCGTGTGACAGAGGCATCGTCTGAGGCAGAAGAAGTACTTGCCAGTGAGACACAGACAGATGCTGAGACAGAGCGTGCAGAAGAGACAAAAGAAAGTGATACTTCGAGTGAAGTGGAAGTGACATCTTCGGAGAGCCAAGAAAGCGAAGTTGGGACAACAGCGGCAGTAAGTACACAGGAGGATGTACAGGCTGAGGAAGAAGAGACAGGTACAGAAGAACTTCAGCCAGAGGCGGATAGTCGTGTGACAGCAGAGGCAGTGTTTTACTTGTATGTTGGTGACTTGGAGGTAGAGGAAGGTGATAAGATTGCCGTTAATTTCTGGAAAACTGGTAATGGTCAGATGCTCGGCACAAGTGGTAAGTCTGATCCTGCCCCAGATTGGACGTTTTGGGAACCGGGAGATGCTTATCCAATGGCAGCTGTATCAGGGCGTGATGGATGGTATAGTATTTCCGTGACTTATGATGATTCCAAGACAGGATCATCATATGGATTTGATGTTCATACACAGGCGCAGGATACTACATCAGGAACGAAAAAATGTATTTATGCGAATAATGAAAATGTCTATTCTAAATTGAGTGCAGGGGAAGATTGTGCTTTTAAGAGTGGAACGGTATATGCATCTATAGATGAAGCCGAGTCACAAGCGCCATCTGATGAAACGAATACTTTTAAGGACGTTCAGATAAATCTTCAAGTTTATGTAGGCGAATTATCCGAGACAGATGAAGTTGGTTTTTATAAGTGGGGAGACAGTATATCGCTAGATCACCCAGAACAAAACACGGAGATTGCAACATGGACGGGCAGTGATACGCCTCTCTATAAAATGGATTCAGTAGAAGGAGTTTCAGGATGGTATAGTATTGAGTTTACAATTGCAGAAGAAACAGTAGTGAAAGGGGAGAAGAGCAGCAACGGATTTAAAGTTTATAAGACAACAGACACAACTCCTGTGATAAATTATGATGGATGGAATTATCCACAAAATTATATAGATATACTCTCCAAGAAATATAGTGCTTTTAAGAACAATGTGGGATATGCGTCGATTGACGAAGCAGAATCACAAAGTCCAGGTGAAGACCCAGAGGTCCTGTCAGCCACGCTATACTATTATTCCGAAGCACTGACAGCGTACAAGGAGACAGATACTGAGACAGAAAGACACAATCTGTATTTGTCAACGTGGAATAAAGATTATGTTCGCTCTACCAAAGACGCCGTAAGTCTGATCCAAGGAGAGGCTGACTGGTCCTATCAGGCATATGTGTTGGATGAGGTCACAGATGCAGAGGTCAATAAGGGGTATGACAATTGGTACACAATCCCCGTAACGGTCGGCGAAGATGCTGGCAAAGGATATAATGGAGACGGATTTATTACCCAGATCGGAACTGAGACAACACAAGATGGAGTGACAGAGCATAGGGCTTTGGCGGAAGACGATGCTTTGACCAAGATAAGTTTTTGGAATAATCAAGATATTTACCAGGCGATTATTGACGCGGCAGGAACGAATGGAAGTGTATTCGTCAAAAATGACAAAATGTACGACTCTATAGAAGCAGCCGAAGCAGACGGAGAAGTGACGGCAGCGATGTTACAGGAACTTGTTGACAAGGCAAAAAAGGAGTATCAGGAAGAGGATTACAGACCGACAAGCTGGTTGAAGTTTAGCAAGGCGCTGGAGGATGCAGAGACTGTACTTGCAAAAGAAAAGCCGGGTGTTGATGAGATTGAGACATCCTACAAGGCGCTGCAAGATGCAATCGATGCATTGATTCCCAAAGCGAGTGTCGATGCAGCGGTCAATGTACAGCCAGTGCCATTGGCGGATGACTTTATCACAGGGGCAGATTTATCGTCTTATTATGCATTAAGAGAGAGTGGAACTGTTTTTTGCGATGAGGATGGAAATGAATTGTCCGATGCAGCGTTTTTTAAATATCTGTATGATGGCGGTACAAATTGGGCACGTATTCGTGTGTGGAACGATCCTTATGAGAAAAACGGCAGTGGAAATGGATACGGCGGTGGCAATTCTGATCTGCACAAAGCAAAAGAATTAGGAAAACTGGCGACAGATGCAGGCATGAAAGTTTTGATTGATTTCCATTATTCTGATTTTTGGGCAGATCCAAGTAAGCAGAAGGCACCCAAAGCATGGGAAGGGATGTCCATTGAGGACAAGGAAAAGGCAGTGTATGAGTACACGCTGAACAGTCTGAAGGAGCTCAGAGAATACGGCGTTCAGGTTGGCATGGTGCAGGTAGGAAACGAGACGACAAACGGAATCTGCGGCGAGACAGCTTGGGCGAACAGGGCAAAGATTTTCAATGCCGGAAGCAAAGCC
The DNA here is from genome assembly GCA_910586405.1 of uncultured Lachnospiraceae bacterium. Classification (GTDB taxonomy): domain Bacteria; phylum Bacillota; class Clostridia; order Lachnospirales; family Lachnospiraceae; genus COE1. Next base: position 11,368 of record CAJUII010000059.1, on the reverse strand, counting down.
GTGAGAGATTTTGATGAGAATTGTCTTGTGGCACTGCATTTTACGAATCCAGAGCGAGAAGGAAGTTATGCCAATATAGCAAAGAACCTAGATGAGAACGCAGTGGATTATGATGTATTCGCAAGCTCTTATTATCCGTTCTGGCATGGGACGACGGAGAATTTGACAAAAGTTTTGGCAAATGTAGCTAAAACGTATGGAAAAAAAGTCATGGTTGCAGAGACATCATGGGCGACGACATGGGATGACGGAGACGGACATGGCAATACAGTGGCAAAAGGAAAGAATCTGCCTACAGCCTATGGAATTTCCATTCAGGGACAGGCGGATGAGCTCAGAGATGTCGTGTATGCCACAAATGCAGTCAATAATGAAGAAGGTGTGACAGCAGGAAGCAGTATTGGTGTATTTTACTGGGAGCCTGCATGGATCTCTCCTTATTATGTATATGATGAAGACGGAAATCTTGACGAAGAATACTATAACAAAAATAAAGAATTATGGGAAAAATACGGCTCTGGATGGGCGTCGAGCTACTCGGCGGAGTATGACCCTGATGATGCAGGAAAGTGGTACGGCGGCAGTGCGATAGACAATCAATCATGGTTTGACTTTGATGGATACGCACTTCCAACAGCGAAGATCTATAACTATATCAGGACTGGCGCAGTGGCAGATCTGGCAGTGATGGAAGTTGAGCGGGATCTGGATATCACGGTTGAGATAGACCAGACAATCGACTATCCAGAGACTACTGTAGTGACATTTAATGATCATAGCAAGAAAGAGTATCCTATTGAATGGGATGAGCAAGATCAGGCTCAAGTTAACACAGAACAGCAGGGGGTATACAAAGTCAGGGGGCAGGTGAAATGTGATTATACGTTGGAGGATGGAACGCCTCAGACAAGGTACTATGCAGTTACGTTGATGATCACAGTGAAAATGCCTGTCGGAGAGAATATGCTGTCAAATCCAGGATTTGAGGACAGTGATATGTCAGATTGGGTAATCTCAGAGCTTGCTGAACGCTCAAAAGAGGACCCAAGAAATGGCACTTATGGACTGCATTTCTGGAGCGAGGATAAAATAAACTTTACGGTGAAACAGACGGTAAAAGATCTTGATGCTGGTAAATATATATTTGGCGGATATATACAAGGCGGCGGAGCAGCATCGGTTGATTTGCAATACGCGATAGCAACCGTCTACGATACAGATGGAACAGAGAAGAAAAGCTACGAAAAGTACTGCTCATTGGATGGATTTAATAATTGGCAGAATCCAGAAATTACAGATATTGAAATCGAGGAAGGCGATTATCTGACCGTCGGAATGCATGTCATATCGACAGAGAGCGGTGCATGGGGAACAATAGATGATCTGTATCTGTATGGTACATTTGATATCACCGTAGATGAAGATATTGAGCAAGGGACAGGCAGCGTGACTGTGAACCGTAAGAAGGCAGTTGGCGGTGAGAAAATCCGTGTGACTGTGATACCAGATACAGGATATAAAATTTCAACACTGACTGTTGCTGGAAAACATGTAAACAGCGCAATTTTACCAGATATACATGGAACCTCGACCTATGATGAGGCAAACAACAGGGCAGTGTTGACATACAGTGACACAATTGTGGAAACAACAGAAGAAATTTTTGCTATGCCAAATGGAAATGTCGTGATCAGTGCTGTTTTTGAGTCAATTTCGGATCAGGTGGATACCACAGCATTAAATGAATTGATAGCAACCTGTGAAACAATAGAACAGGACACCTATACGAATGAAAGCTGGAAGGCTTTCCAAGATGCACTGGAAGCGGCAAAGACCGTGGCAGCGGATGCAAATGCGACTCAGTTGGCAGTAAATATTGCTGCGAAGCAGTTAAAGGATGCACAGAAGGGATTGACATCAGAATCTCCGACTGACTTCACCCCCCTCAACAAACAAATCGAAGCCTGCGATAACCTCAAACAGGACGACTACACCGAGGAGAGCTGGAAACCTTTTGCAGAGGCGCTTGCAGCCGCAAAAGAAACCTCGGAAAAGCTCAATGCGACACAGGAAGAGGTAGACGAGGCATACGAGAAACTCAAGGCAGCATTTGATAACCTGAAATTAAAACAACAGCCATCAACGCCCGGCACAGGTCCAGATACCACAGAACTCAAGAAGCTCATCACAGCATACGAGAATCTGAACAAGGAGGAGTACACCGAGGAATCATGGAACGCTTTTGCAACGGCATTGTTAAAGGCAAAAGAGATCGCAGAGAAGTCCGATGCATCGCAGTCAGAGATTGACAGCGCGAAAAATGCGCTGCAAGCGGCATTTGACGGACTTGTGAAAAACAAGCCCTCTGTCATCGTAAAAGACGGACTCTGGGCGGAGGATATCGATGATCTTATCTATACAGGGAAAGCGCTGCGCCCGGAAGTAAGAGTGTACGACGGCGGTACGCTGCTTGATTTAAACAAAGATTACACGCTCGCTTACAAGAATAATATCAACGCAGGAACAGCGACCATCGTCATCAAGGGAAAAGGAAACTATGCAGACAGCGTGGAGAAAACGTTCAAAATCCTGAAAAAAGATCTCAGTGACGAGGATATTACTGTATCTGTTCCGGCAGTGACAGCGCCGAAAAATGGCAGACCTGCGCAGCCAAACCCAGAAGTGATACGCGGCGGTGTGAAATTAAAGTTAAATAAAGATTATGTGATCGTTGCACAGACTGGCAAGTACACAACACCAGGAATCTATGAGATCGAAGTAAAAGCGACCAGCAGCGGCAATTACACCGGCAGCAGGAAAGCGGAATTTATCGTTGCCAGCGCAGACCAGATCTTGATGAGCAAAGTGAAGATCAAGAAAATTCCAAGTCAGAAATATGGGGAGAAGATTGAACCGAAAGTCACCGTGACATACAAAGGTGCGACACTGACCGAGGGTATAGACTATACAGTGAGATACAGCAATAACACGGCGGCAGGCCAGACAGCAACCGTGACCATCACAGGAACAAAAGTGAAATACGTCGGTGATAAAACAGCTTCATTCAAGATCACAGGTACAGCGCTCAAAGCAAAGAATGTCCAGTTGAGCAATGCGACGAGTCTGGTGTATACAGGAAAAGAACAGCGCCCTGCTGTGACTGTCAGCGGACTCCAACAAGGAACAGATTATTCGGTCGAATATCAGAATAATATCAATGCTGGCACCGCATCCGTGATTGTCAAAGGAATGAAGGGATACACAGGAACTGTCAAAAAGTCATTCAAGATCGCAGCATTTGACATCAAGGAAAATGCAAGTGGAAAATTCCAGTATGCTTCCAATATTACGGCGCCATATGCTAAGAATGGCAGCAGACTGACAGACGCAGTGCTGAAGGCGTCCTATAACGAAGTCGGATTAGTAGAAGGTATTGATTATACATTGTCTTATAAGAATAACAAGAAGGTCGGTGCGATGGCAACTGTCGTGATCAAAGGCAAAGGAAATTACAAAGGCTCTGTGACAACCACCTTTAAAGTCGGCAGACAGCAGCTTGAAAATCTGGTGATAACAGCTTCCGATGTCATAGAAAAGAATGCGAAGAAGTATGACAAGACAAAACTGTCTGTCATGGACCTGAACGGTAAGGCATTGAAGAAAGGGACAGATTATGATATTGTGTCCTATACGCTGGCAGATGGTGCAAAGATCGAGAATGCACCGGCAGTTGGTACTGTCGTCAAGGCGATTGTGAAGGGGAAAGGCAGCTATGAAGGTGAGGCAGCCGCACTCTTTAGAATTATTGCAAACGACAGGGATTTGTCCAAAGCAAAGATCGTGGTGACATCGCAGCAGTATACCGGGGAAGAAGTCAAGCCGGCAGCCGCGGACATCAAAGTGACCATTAAGGCAAATGGACAGAGTAGGACATTGAAGAACAATGAATACGAAATCGTAGGATATACCAACAATGTGAAGAAGGGAACAGCCAAAATCACGATTCACGGACTTGGTGAATACGGTGGAACGAAGACAGGAACGTTTCGGATTACAGCGAAAAAAATGAAATGGTAAACCAGTATGCTG
>CAJUII010000059.1:0-7179 GCA_910586405.1 uncultured Lachnospiraceae bacterium | reverse complement strand
AATATTTTTTCGTAAAAATTCGTGTTTGTATTGACAAATTGTTCAATTGGTAATATTCTTAAAAAAAGTAAAGATTTACAAATTATTAAAAGTGATTTTAAGAAAATTAAGCAAAGATTAGTTTTTCATAGAATCATTTTTTTGGCAGAAAGGGGGAGAACCTATGCAGCAAAAGGACAGCAGTTGAGACGCGTGGACGATAGCATCGCGCCAACAAATTTAGTATATCTTTCAGGGGGAAGGTTGATTGTATGGAAAAGAAAAACAAATTTAGTAAAAGGAAACGCAGGATTGCAAGCGGTATTGTAAGTTATATTCTGGTGTTTGCGATGATCCTGACCAATATACAGCCTGCGCTTTCGACAGTTTATGCAGCAGAGAATGAGACCGAGCTGTCCAGTGAGGTTCAGACAGAGACCGAACAGGCAGATGCATCTGCTGTAGCAGAGGAGTCTGATGAAGCACAGGCCGCCGATGAAGCGTCCAAACCGAGTGAGACGCAGGAGTCAGGCGAGACGGCAAAGCCAAGTGAAGCTGAGACAACAGAACCGGCAGCACCGAGCGAGACACAAGCGTCAAGCGAGACGGCAAAGCCAAGTGAAACTGAGACAACAGAACCGGCAGAACCGAGCGAGACGGAGACCACAAAGCCAAGTGAGACTGAGGAAGCAACCGAGACGGTAAAGCCGAGTGAAACCGAAGAGACAACCGAGACGGCAAAGCCAAGCGAGACGGAAGAGACGACCGAGACGGCAAAGCCAAGCGAGACGGAAGAGACGACCGAGACGGCAAAGCCAAGCGAGACGGAAGAGACGACCGAGACTGTAGAGACAATGACGGAGACCGAGACGGCAACTGAAACGGAGATTGAGACAGAAACAGAAACAGAAATCGAGACCGAGACGGAACAGATTACAGTGGACGCAGAAGAGGCAGTGACGGTCAAAGCACACTTCAAGAATTTACATGGCTGGGAAGAAGTTGCTATACATCATTGGGGAGGCGGCTTGCCAGGAACAGAATGGCCTGGTGATGCTGTAACTGAGAAGGACGAGGATGGAAACTTTGTTGTAGAGCTTACTGGAGTTAGCAAGGCTGAAGAACTGGGAATCATCTTTAATAATAACAACAATGGTGCGCAGACTGGTGACATCAAGATTCCAGCATCCGAGTTTACGGCAGATACATATGAACTTTGGGTATGGGTGGATGACACAGGTGCAACCGGATGGAACACCGAGCCTGTAAGCCCGCACATAGAGAAAAATACAGTGTCATTCCGTTATATGAACAACTCAGCGGAGACGGTGCTGATCGCAGGATCGATGAATGGATGGGCATCAGATGCCGATTCTGAGAATGCGATCAAGATGGTAAAGGGTGAGGACGGAATCTTTACCTATACGACCAAGCTGCAGCGCGGTGATTATGAATATAAGTTTGTTATATTAGGAGGGGAAAAGCCGCAGTGGACGATTGACCCCAATAATGACAACAGAAATAATGGGAACAGTGCACTTAGCATCAAGACACTTTTGAGCCCGGAAATCAAGGAATACACGGCTACGTTTTATCATGAGAGTGATGTGGAGACCGTGCTTGTGGCAGGCAGCATGAATGGATGGAATGAAAATCCTGAGTCGCCGGATGCAGCGGTCATGACAAGGAATGAAGATGGACTTCTGACATATACCTTTGACGGTCTGCTGCCAGGAGACTATACATACAAATTCATTGAGATTGTGGACGGCAGTAAGAACTGGATTGCAGACCCGAACAATGATCTGATGGCTGATGACGGATACGGCGGAAAGAACAGTCTCTTCACTATCGGTGAGGACTCTTCCAAAGTATATGAATACACCATTCATTACTACAATCCAGCAGTGGCAGAGCCTGTGTTGGAAGAGCCGGACATCCTGATCTGGAACGGCAATGCCAGCAGTGGTTCAGGCAAGCCCTATTTATTCGAAGAGATGCTTGACGATGAGGAGAATGGTATCCAGTGGCTGACGCTCAACGTGAAGGTTCCATACAAAAAGATCGGTATGAACGGCAGACCCAAAGCTGGAAAGACCAAGAAAGATGCAGACCGGACCTATGCGATCACATCCGGCGAGGATACCGCAGAACTCTGGTATGTATATGGAAAGGGAATCTATGACAAGAAACCTGCCTTTGGCAGAGTGGAGGAAGTCAAGGCATCCCTATCCTCAGAATCCATGAACTATACACAGAACAATGTTCTTTCTCTTGAACTGAGCGGCAAGGACGGTGTTGTGGTAACTGGACGCATCAGAGAGGCATATGTCGATGCTTCCGCGCTCGGTATGAGCAGCAAGATGTATATTGACCCAGAGTTGTTGGCTGTTACCTTGTCCGTGAGGGAGAGCGTAGCGGCAGGAACCTACACACTTCCTGTCACAGTGCGGGATTTCTATAACACGGAGATTGAGACATCAGTAGATGTTGAGGTAGTAAGCAAAAATGGCGACAGCTTTGACTGGGATGAAGCCGTGATCTACTTCATGGTGACAGACCGTTTCTATGATGGCAATTCAGGAAACAATGACGCAAACGGCGCAGATACCTATGGCGACAACGATGGTCTATACCACGGCGGCGACTTTGCAGGTGTCACAGCAAAGTTGGATTATCTCAAAGACCTGGGCATCAACACCATCTGGATCACGCCGATCGTGGACAATATTACGGGTGTCACCGTTGATGATGGCACAGGGGATGTTCCGTTTAACGCATCATACCACGGTTACTGGGCAAGTGACTTCACGAAGCTTGACCCGGCACTTGGCACAGAAGCAGAATTTGAGACGCTGATCAGCGAGGCGCACAAAAAGGGCATCAAGATTATGGTCGATGTCGTGCTCAATCATGCTGGATATGGCATGGAGGACTATTTCAACAACCTTCTTAAGGATGAGGAAGGCAATGCCATTCAGATGATTCGTGATGAGAGCCAGCAGGTGAGCGGCAGCGATCAGCAGGCATCCTTGTCAGGGCTGCCTGATTTCCTGACAGAGAACGAGGAAGTGAGAAATCAGCTTGTTCAGTGGCAGGTAGAGTGGATGAAGAACTATGACATTGACTACTTCCGCGTGGACACCGTGAAGCATGTAGAAAGCACGACATGGAACGCATTCAAGAATGCATTGACGAAGGAAAATCCTGAGTTTAAGATGATCGGTGAGTACTATGGCGCAGGACATAGCTGGAACGGCGGTTCGCTGGGAAGCGGACAGATGGATTCCGTTCTTGACTTTAATTTTAATGACTATGCGACAGATTTCGTCAAGGGTAAGCTATCATCGGTAGAAAGTAATTTAAGAGACAGAAATAAGACACTGAATAACACCTATATGACAGGACAATTTTTGAGCAGTCATGATGAAGTTGGATTTAAGCAGAACTTGATTGATCAAAAGTGGGATCAGAGTAAGGCGGACGCGGCGGCATTGGTAGCGGCGACACTACAGATCACAGCGAAGGGACAGCCCGTCATTTACTATGGCGAGGAAGTTGGACAGACTGGAGAAAATAATTATCCATACCAGTCAAACCGCTATGATTTTAATTGGGATGCGGCGACAAGCGAAAACAGCGTATACAGCCATTACAACACGCTGTTAAAAATCAGAAATGAGTACGCGGCGCTCTTTGCAAAAGGAGATAGGCAGGCGGTAGCTACATCAGATGCCGCAGGGTATGATGTTGTTTCCAGAAGCTATAATGGCGAGACCATCTACATAGGAATGAACATCACGTCAGAGGCGCAGACAATAACCATCCCTGTAAATAACAAGGGCGTCAGTGCATATAAAGACTTGTATGCCAAGACGAAAGACGACACAGATACAATCTATGAGATTGAGGACGGCAAGATTGAACTTACGATTCCGGCAGCAGCCGACGGTGGTACAGTGATCTTAGTTCCATCAGCTTTCTCAGAAGGACTGCTGGCACCGGAACTTAAGGTTGTCAAAGGAAAGGAAATTGTTCTTCCGGCGCAGTTGGTTAAGATGGCGGAAGACGGCACAAGGACGAAGGTTGATGTAACTTATAAGGCAGATCAGGTTGACGGTATTATACTGGATGACGCAAATAAGACGCTTGTAGTTGATGACGCGTTCGAGGGAACCACGGTTACATTGACAGCATTGTCAGATAATGACAGTGTTACATTTGACAGCAAGGTATATGTGGATGACAATAAGATTACATTAAAGATTCACTACTACAGAGAGGACGGCGACTATGAGGGTTGGAATGTCTGGGGCTGGAGAAGCGACGCTGACGGCGCAGGCTATGAATTTGTAGATGAGGATGGTGAGAAAGTAGTCACCATAGCACTGGAGGATGCACGCGCAAACAGAGACTATAACTATATTGTCCGCAAGAGAGTGGGCGACAACGACTGGGCAGAAAAAAATGATGATACTGACCAGAAGATTGATCTGTCTGATGTGCTGAGCGGCACAGTACATTTTTATATCGTGGGCGGTAAGCCGAATGGAACACGTGTACTGGATGACGATGTGTTGACAGGTGCCAAGGTATTGTCTGCGGATTATGACAGCGAGAGCGGACACATTATTGTGACGACTGGCGTGCCTGTTGAGGGTGATGCCAAAGATGTATTTAAATTGTTGACTTCTGGCAAAGAGGTGCCATTAAAGAAGGTCTATGTCAACAATAATGTGTATGAGCTGGTAACAGTGGAAGACCTGACAACCATGGAGGCGAAGGCAAAGACATACAGTGTGCTGTATGACGGATTTGAGTACAGTGTCCGTATGCCGAGCGCTTATTCAACAGATGAGTTTGAGGAGCAGTATACATACAATGGCAATGATCTCGGTGCGACTTGGACAAGTGAGAAGACAACGTTCAAGGTATGGGCGCCGACAGCAGACAGTGTCCAGGTGAACTTGTATGCATCTGGTACAGAGGGAACCGATGACCGCATCGATACGCTTGACATGGTAAAAGGTGAGAAGGGTGTATGGTCAGCGGAGAAAGAAGGCGACTTAAACGGCGTTTATTATACGTACAGTGTGACTTTGGGACAGAGTACCAAAGAGGCATGTGATCCCTATGCTGTGACCACCGGTGTGAACGGAAACCGTGCAATGGTCATCAATCTGGATGCGACAAACCCAGAAGGCTGGGCGCAGGATCACGGCACTACAGATGGCATGAGCTATACAGACTCCGTGATCTATGAGCTGCATGTCAGAGATTTCTCTATTGATAAATCGTCAGGAATTAAAAACAAAGGAAAGTTCCTGGGACTTACAGAGAAGGGAACCAAGAGCAGCTCAGGTCAGACGACAGGATTGGATTATCTCGTAGATTTGGGTGTGACACATCTTCACCTGCTGCCTTCGTATGATTACGCGACAGTGGATGAGACGCAGCTTGACAAACCACAGTACAATTGGGGATATGATCCCAAGAACTACAACGTGCCAGAAGGCTCTTACGCGACAGACCCTTACAATGGAGATGTCCGTGTAAAAGAGATGAAGCAGATGGTAAAGACGTTGCATGACAATAATATCAATGTCATTATGGACGTGGTATACAACCATGTGTACAGTGCAGACGCTTTCTGCTTTAACCAGATCGTACCGCAGTATTTCTCTAGGACAAATGAGGACGGCAGCTATTCAAATGGTTCAGGATGCGGCAACGATACAGCTTCCGAGCGTTCGATGGTAAAGAAATATATCGTGGATTCTGTCAATTATTGGGCAGATGAATATCATATTGACGGTTTCCGGTTTGACTTAGTAGGTCTGATTGACACGGAGACGATCAATGAAGTGGTGAACACCGTACACGAAAAGCATCCGAATGTAATTTTCTACGGTGAAGGCTGGGATATGAATACGGCAGTCAGCAAAGACGGCTACACGATGACGACACAGAAAAATTCAGCACAGACACCAGAGTTTGCATTTTTTAGCGATACAATTCGTGACTTGCTCAAAGGAAGCGTTTTTGATGCGATGTCCATCGGCTTTATATCAGGACAGCAGGGACGAGAGGAGGATGTTGCAAAGAACTTCATGGCAGTGCCAGGATGGACGTCTAACCCGACTCAGATCGTCAATTATGCATCCTGCCATGACAACTATACATTGAAAGACAAGTTAAATGTCTCTAGGTCAGATGCGACTGAGGAGGAGAGAATCAAGATGAACAATCTCGCTGCTGCGATCTATATGACAGCAGAGGGTATTCCATTGATTCATGCAGGCGAGGAGATTTTAAGAACCAAGGTTGACGAGGACGGAAATATTATTCATAACAGCTATAATTCTTCGGACTATGTCAACAGTATCAAATGGTCAGACCTTGACAAGGAAGAATACCGTGCAGTGAGAGACTACTACAAGGGATTGATCGCATTCCGCAAGAATCATGCAGCACTGCGCCTGACTTCTGCGGCAGAGGTCAAGAATAATGTGACCAGCTATACCGTTGCAGAGAACACTGTGATGTTTGTGATCAATGGAAAGCAGAGCATCAAAGATGAAGTTTCAGAAGGAATCATCGTGATCTTTAACGCAGAAAATGCAGAGAGAGAGATCAATCTGTATGACGGTTACGGCATTGCAGAAGGAAAGTGGAATGTCTGCATCGATGATCAGAATGCAGGCGTTGCGACACTGAGATCTGTGACAGACGGCAAAGTGACGGTTGCACCGATTTCAGCGCTGGTACTTGTAAAGGGAGAAAGAGCAGATTCGGATTCCATTTACGACAACAACACCGTTGATCTGGTTGAGCGGAGCAAAGAAGCGCTTAAGAATCTGATCGCAGAATGTGAGAAGATCGAGAAGGGTGAGTTTACAGACGAGAGCTGGAACCGCTTCCAGCAGGCACTTGCATCTGCAAAGACGACAGCAGGAAAACAGGATGCATCTCTGGATGAAGTCAACAGTGCACGCAGCAGTTTGGACAGCGCGCGCAATGGACTTAGGAAACCAGTAGTCCGCACAGGTGTTTATGTGGAGTGGGCAGTGGATTCTGGTCTTAGCGATGGCCATGTCACCTACAATGGTCAGGCGCACAAACCTACCGTCGTTGTATATGACGGCGCAAAGCTGTTGAGGGAAAAACAGGATTATACAGTTTCCTATAAGAATAATGTCA
>CAJUII010000058.1:15176-20814 GCA_910586405.1 uncultured Lachnospiraceae bacterium | reverse complement strand
CCACATTCCTTAATACCCCAATTTCTGCAAAAGTCGATCCGCCATGATTGCATACTCATGCCACAGATAAAAATATCCCGCCTGTCCATTTTTTAACTCTTCCATGGAGCGTATCCTATCTCTGTTCTGAAACTTATCCAAGAAAATAGGATATGTACCATTCCATGGTTTGAAGGCGGTTCCTGCAAAATGCAGAATTGCCGGGGAATAATCGGGCTGTTTGGTCATTTGATCAAAATACCACAAGCAGAAATTATAGGGCATATACCAGAGATTTCGAATCTGTGGAAAGCCATAGTAGCGGACATCCCCCACAAACGCCGCGGATAAAAGCCCCTGATCCCCCCAGTAAATCATATGGTTATCCTTTCCTAGCAGCTCGCGGAGCTTTCCGCACAGATACTGATAATCAGCCAACGTTCTTTCATCTTTTCTCATTTTATCCAAATTCATCATGTACGAACCAGAATTAAAAATTCCTCGAAGAATTCCCGGAAGCCCTTCCTCCCAGTCTCCCAAATCCGCTGTGTCAAACAATTCCAGCTTCCCCTCTAAAAGCTTATATCTCCCGCCTGTCACCACAAGGCTTTTTCCCTGAAAATCACAGTGGTAATACGGTTCAATGTCCCCGATTACCAGCGTATCTCCCGCATCGAGATACAAGACCCGGTCAATGCTCTCTGGCAGCAGCAAATGCGCACACAATGAATAATATGCTTCGCCCGCCCAGCCATTTCCATACTTTGCCAGTTCTGAATACAGTTCTGCATGTGGCACGAAGATTTCATGAAAACAAACCTTTTCATTTCCCAACTCGCCGCACAAATCTTTTAGCATGCTGATATTCTTCGAACTCACACGGCTATGAAGGAAATAGAAATCAATCCCTGCCTTCTTAAGATTCTGCGCCATCGCAGTCAACCCTACCGCTACATATGGCACCAGCGCATCATCACAAGAGGTCATAATATTATACCGTTTCCCCATCCCTGCTCCTCACCTTCTCATAAGTAAAATTTGCCTGTATAAATACTTTTAACTCACACAAAATATTCTAGCACACTGATTCATGTTTTACAATAGAACATATAAATATTTATACAGGCAAAGTGAGGTGTTCTATCTGCAACCAACAATTGATTATGAAAAACTCGGTATGCGAATCAAGGATATCCGTATGCGCCGAAATCTGACACAAGACAACCTTGCACAACTGGTTGATTGCAACGTTTCCCATATTTCCAATGTTGAAAATGCGCACACCAAAGTTTCGCTAATTGCCTTGCTCGCAATTGCAAATGCCCTCGACACCACGATCGACTACTTACTGTCCAATCAGTATACACAATCGGGTAATGCATTAGACGGTGCAATATTAAAGGCATTGGAAAAATGTGATGACGAAAAAAAGGAGCGCATCCTAAAGATGATCGACCTTATGTAGTCTCCTCATCCCGCATACACTCCACCATAAATTTTACGGCTGTCTTAAAACCAAGCTCAAAAGCTGATTTTTTAGATAAATATGCGATTGCATACACAACATCCCGAATCTGCTCATATCCAACCTCCTGCAAGCGTTCCTTATAGGGTGCAAGCATTGTTTCGCACCTATTGTCAAGCATTGTGTCGATTCTGTCAAATGCTCCCTGTGCTGCTGCCATTTCAAATACCTGTTTCATAAAATCATTCATAACTGTTCCTCTCTTTCTGATATTCATTTTATGTAAAACCCGAACCAGAGACTCTGTAAATCAAGTACACCGTTTTCTACAGTTCCTTAATCCTCATATACAAAGCGTTTGATATATGTCTCAGTACAAAGCGGTCATATTCCTATACATTCATCAAGTATACTATACCATTGGTATACTTATTCTATATTTTTATTCATGTAGTACAAAACATTCGTTCCGCTATCAATATATTTTGACAAGAAAATATCAAAATGGTAAAATATGTACATAAACTTAGCTTTGCAAAAGACATGAAAAAGAACGTCAGGAGGAGCGAATTATGCAATTAGCATCCATGAAAAACGAAGAGAAACTTATCAATAATATTTTATTCATTTACATCTTAGGTGTGGCAGTTTCCGGCTGGACATTTGTGATGATCTTTCTAAACGGCGGTGTGCGTGAGTGTGTTTTCCTGCTGTCAGGGTTGTCTGCAATCGTGACAAAATTATTGGAAAAAAGTCTGGGAAGCCGCACCAAATATGTCTACGCCTGCATCCCGCCCATCATTGGCGCCATCACTGCGGCAGTGTCCTGCACAAACGACAGTCCCGGTTACGTGTGCCTGACTCATTATTATTTCGTCGCAACCCTTTTGCTCGTACCGTACTATAAACAGGAAATATTAAAATTCAGCTATATTATCACTGTCATTGTCAATACAATTATGATGATCTTATTCCCTGCTGGTTTCTTAAAGCTCCATAGCGTCATTGGATGGATTTTTACAGCAATTGTCTACACGGTACTGCTGGCCGCCTGCTGCTTTATCAGCTACCGCACAACGCTGCTGTTTGGCATGGTGGAGAAAAAGGAAGAAGATCTAAAAAATGTACTCGATGAAGTGCAGGCATTGTCCGAAAATTTATCTAGTGCAGGTACGACACTGTCGTCCATCTCCGAAAATGAAAGCGCATCTGCTGAGGAGCTGGCGGCTACCAGTGAACAGTTGGTGGAACGCAACAATGTGCTCAGCTCTAAGACAGACGAAAGTATGGAGAATCTCGGTGAGCTGCGCGAGTGGGAAAGCGTCGTCGCAGACAATGTCAGCAAGGTGGAAGCCTCCTCTAAAGATTTATACGAAAAGTCCAAAGAAAACGAGAAGCTTCTGCAAGATTTGCATACAATTAACGGCGAAGTGTCCGAGTCCATGAACACCACAAACGAAATCACACAGAGACTCTCAGAAGCCGTACAGGAAATCGGTGTCACATTGAAACTAATTAGCGACATCTCAAATTCCATCAATTTACTGTCTCTCAATGCGTCGATTGAAGCGGCAAGAGCCGGAGAAGCTGGTAAGGGCTTCGCAGTCGTGGCGTCCGAGGTAGGCAACTTGGCAAAAAGTACACAGGAATCTCTAAAGGTCGTTGAGTCTGTCATCGAACGTGTACAGCAGAACGTGACAGATATCACGACACAGGTTGGCGAAAACGCTGCCAAAATCGGCACACAGAATGAATATGTTGCCAATGTCATACAGTGCATGAAGGATATGAAAGAACTGTTGAATATCTCTGCCAACGCCATTCAAACGATGGGTGATGCACACAGCAATCAGGCGGAGGTTATCAAAAAGACCGTCACCATCAATGAGGATATCGCAGAGAGCATCCGCAATGAAAATGAACAGTTCAATTCTATCAATGCGATGGCTGAGAGCAATGCAAACGACACCACCAACGTCGCCGCACAGGCGAACGCGATCAATGATATGGTTGAGAAAATGACGCAGTTATTGACGCAGAACAACTGAAAAGAAAGCTGTCACAACAGGGATTTTCCTCATTGTGGCAGCTTTTTGCGATTAATCATCCTCCTGTTTTTCCCAATTATAATATTTTGCCCAATATGTCCACGGGTATAATTTCCCGGTCTTGATAAAATACGCCACACAGTCGGCAGCCAGCTCGAGATTATCCGTTGCATATTCGCCAAAATCGCTGTCTTCCTGATCACTAACCTGATGAGGCAGTCTGTCCCAGTCAACAGGATGGTTTGGGTCAAACAAAGAGTAATTGATTTTTTGTTCTTTATCAAAAAAATTGACGCAGACACCCTCGCCGGATATGCAGAGGGTCATATCTTCCTCCTCTCCCCAATACTGTAAAGAGAGGTACAGCTCGTCCAGCTTCTTTTTACGAATCTTTTTCATCAGTTTCTCTACAACCTTTTGCGTGATCTCACGCCCTTGCCATGTTTTTTCCTCGTCATTGATATCATAATACGCAATATACAGCACAGTGTAGGGCGGTTTCCAGTCCCATGATTCTACTGGCTGCGGCTTGACCAGTTCATACGATGGAAATCCATCTCCGCGAATACATCTGGGATTCGTTTTTACCTGAATTGGCAGTGGGTCCAGCAGCTCTCTGTGCAGAAGCTGACGCTCTGCCGGCAGAAAGACCATTTTTAATTCCGGCATCTGTGCTAAGATTGCACAATCTCTGAAATTGGTGTGGCTCAAATCTACGATTTCCAGACTGCGGCATTTTAATAAGAAGGAAAAATCGTCGAAATCCGCAGGCGGCAGGTCAAGAAACGTCACTTCTGACAGATTTTCCAGCGCATAGGAAGCCGACAGATTGGTCCGGGACAGGTTGAGCACTTCCAGCTTCCGACAGCTTCTTAAAAAATCATAATTCTCTAAGCGCACCTTGGGCATACAGAGTACCTCCAGATTCGGCAGCTCGCCCAGAAGTGACCAGTTTCCCGGTTCAGGCGCCAGCCAGTCAGGAAATTTGGGATATCTCCGCACATAATACTCGTCGCTCAATCCTGCCAATTCAACTTCAACCAAATCCTCCATACTCTCAGGAACCATGCCATAAACGTTTTCAATCCAGAACAGCAGCCCGGGATCGACACCGCGCCGCACAGCAGAAACGGCTGGCGGCTGCGCCCCTGACCCGTCTAAGCGTCCTGTCAAAATCACGTGAAGAACCGCCTCTGCCATATCCCTGTAAGACTCAAATAAAACAGGCGTCTGTAAGAGTTTTCTGTCATCTGCCCTTAATGGAATATGCATATGGTGATTCAGTATATACTCATTCAGCCAGAGGAAAACAGCAGTCGATTGCTCTTGATTCATCACCGCCGCACTGCATCCGTGTGTGAACCCGAAATCTTCTAGTTGATGTATCAGTTCTATGCGCTCGGCAGCCTCATAATGGTCCACAGGCATAAAGGGACTGATATACAACTGCACGACCATTCCCATGTTTACCTGAGAAACCAGCAGTTCAATGATCTGCGGTGTAATCTCCCTGCCTGTAAATACTTTCTCTCCAACAGTATTCGACTGCGCGCATAACTCCGGCGGAAGTTCGGCGTGATCTGCGAATTTGACGTATATGTACCATGCATAATAGGGGGCGTTTGGTATATTCATGATGTATCACCTTTCTGTTTAAGAATGTATGTTTTGTTTTATTATATCATGAGGGTAGCTTGAAGCTCAAGTGTTATTTCCGATTTCATCAAAAAAGAGACTGTCACTTCCAACAGTCTCTTTTTTCATAAGATTCTTAACTAATCACCCCGCGGTGTCTGAGCAGATAGCTTCCATCTGTCCGCGGTACTGCTTCCACGTACATGCTACACGCGTTTTTGTGCTTCTCTACCAGATAGCGGTCAATGTAGCCTTCCTGACAGCTGCCGTCATCATACGCCTCGTAAATGTCCTCCCAGAGGTCTTTGTCTGTGACGATCAGGTCAAACATAATCACGCTCTCATCTCTGTCAACCATTGCTGCGAAGCACTCATTGAAGTAATCGCCAACGTTGTCGATATAATTTCCATCACCGCCGCCGCGCACGGTCATTACCGTGATGGAGTCTGTGTTGGTCGCTGTGGTCTGGGTTGTCGTGCTGCCAGACGGTTTGGTGACAGTTGTCGAGTT
>CAJUII010000058.1:9745-15076 GCA_910586405.1 uncultured Lachnospiraceae bacterium | reverse complement strand
CCCGTGGACGGCTTCGTCGTTGTGCCGCCTGTTGAGGGCTTGGTCGTCGTGCCTGTAGGTGGTTTTGGTTTGGTCGTCGTGTCTGTCGGCGGTGTCACCGAAGGATTGACTTCGAGACCGCTGTAACGGTTGCCCTTACATGGCGGAAGGTAGATTGACAAATCCTTTCTCACATGATCAGAGGCAAAATCGTCATCTGAACAGTTAAAATAATCATAGGTATTCGGATTGGTGTCATCCCAAGTGCTGTCCACATTGTAGCAGCCGTCATCGAGCTTTACGATGTTCCATGCATGGTTTTCACCGGCAAATCCAGTCACATAGTAGCAGGGAATATCCAGCTCCTGCATGACATACTGGAAAGCCCGCGCATAGCCTGCGC
Organism: uncultured Lachnospiraceae bacterium; assembly: GCA_910586405.1. Taxonomy (GTDB): domain Bacteria; phylum Bacillota; class Clostridia; order Lachnospirales; family Lachnospiraceae; genus COE1. The sequence goes on along the minus strand of CAJUII010000058.1, from coordinate 14,694 downwards.
ACACGGTTCTGCCGTACACCAGCGCACTGTAGGCGCTCTGGTTCATCGGTGCATTCACATCATATTTCACCTTGTCCAGCAGGGTGTCATGCACGATTTTTTCTTTGTCGTAGTCGGTGTAATTTCCATAAGTTTCATCTGTAATTTTCTTCGCCGCCGCCTGAAACTCCAGCTTCGACGCGTCAAGATTGTTCGCTGTCACATTAAATACAAGTGTGATGTCCGCCACGCTTCCCTTGGGCGTATGCTGATACTTGTACGCTGTGTCAACCCAAAACAGCTCAGGATGATCATTGACAACTGACGTAAAGGCATTTTTCAGATCGTTTGCCGTGATGTCCTGCACTGGTGCAAAATGCTTGTTCTGGTTGTTTGCATTGGCGTAAATCTGTCTGTAGACTGCTTTCTGTGCATCATTGATCATTCCGTAATACGGATAGATCTCCTCGTCGAATTTGAGATTGCTGCCAGTCTCTCCCTTGCTGAGTTCCTTTGCGATCTCGTCCGCCTTGTCCTGTGTGATCTCTGTTCCTGTCGCCTTGACTGGGATATAGCCTGTCAGCCCCGCAACCTTATCAGGAATTTTTAACTTGCTGTCGGAAGTCTCTCCCTCATCATCATCTGCCGCACGCGTTTCCTTCGTCTGCTGCGGTGTATTGACCAGATTCGTTTGTTCCGGTGCGCCGCCGTTTTGCGCAGCACGCACATTCTGCGCTGCTGGAAGCTGTCCGAGTGTCACTGTCGTGTTGACCATCTGCACAGTATTGTCATAGCTTTCCACATTCGCTTCACCGGCATTTGCCTTTAAATCTGCACCGATTTTTACTGCCAATTCCGGATTATAGTGGCAAAACGCAATAAAAAGAAGTATAAGCGCCAATAAGCCACCAAATCCGTACAGCACCTTCTCTACTATACGCATATTAGTTTCCTCCTCGATTCTTATACTCCCCCATGAGCTCCTCCATAACGTCCCTGTTATATATTATGCCTTTAATTATAAAGGTTAGTCAAATATTTGTCAATCGCAGAAGGCAGATTTGAAATATTCCGAAAATTCGCATCATATTCTTAAAGCTGCACGAAATATTGCTGCAATTTCAACTCTTTGCCGGATTCTGTCGTAAATTCGTCTATCTCCTTCTTCTGGAACTTGAATTTGGACACCAGCTTCATACTTGGTTCATTGCGCAGATCCGCCTCGTAGACATACCATGTATCCGGCTTGGTCTGTTTGAGGTTTGCCAGCACACACGCCAGCGCTTCATACGCATAGCCTTTTCCCTGTTCCTCCTTCGCAATCCAGATTCCAAGCTCCGGCGTCTCCTCCATCAGTCCATGCACCTCCAAGCTGCCTATAAATGTAGCATTGCTGTCAAGAAGCGCGAGAAAAAACATCTCGCCGCGCGCCGCCGCATTTATAAATTCCTGTAGACACTTGCGCGCACTCTCCAGACTGTCAAACGGGTCTGGATACTGGTATTGGGTAATCTCCTTGTCAAAGTTATGGTAATAGTCGTCCAGATATTTCATGTCAAACGCGGTGATCGTTAGGCGTTTGGACTGCATCGTTTCAAATCGTTTGTTCATTTGTACCTCTTTTCTTTTATAACATTCCTACCAGCCACACCACCGCCGCCGATATCATAATCTGAATAATTGCAAATTTAAAGACTGTTTGGGCGTTGGACCAGCCTAAGTTCTTGCGCACATGGTCATGCAGCGGCGTGCGCACTTTGGTGAGTATCTTGATGTGCAGGAAGCGCAGCAGCGACACCTTCACTAGCCCGATGCCTCCGTCCACCATCAGTACAAATGCCGCCAGCAGGTACAAGAACGGATAGCCCGATTTCATGATGGCAATCGCGATAAAAAGTCCCATTGCACGCGAGCCGGCATCGCCCATCAAAAGGCGGCTCGGCGTCGCATTAAACCACAGATAGCCAAGGATACAGGCGATAAACAATAGAATTGTGTACGAAAATTCCGACGCTGTCCCAGTGCTGTTCATAATCATATAGATTGTAAATAACGTGATACTTGTCAAAGTGCCAGACAAGCCGTCCACGCCATCAGCGCAGTTTGTCACATTGATGGAACCCCACACCAGCACAATGGCAAGGACTCCGTAGAGAACCGGCGGCAGTGTGATAACCTGCCCCGTCACAGCGATCAGCACATCACTTCCATTGAAATTGACCATGGTCACGGCGGTCATGATGGCAATCATCAAATCGAGCAGCCCCTTTCGAAGCTCTCCCCATGAGACCTTGGCGCAGTCGTCGAGATACCCTGTCATCATCGCGGCAACCGTCAAAATCAGATAGATGGTCATTTCCCGATCCACATTGCCAAACACAAGCGCCGCAAGCACAAAGACAAGGATAAAGACAAACCCTGCACCGCGCGGCTTGCCCGCGGAGAGTCCGCCGTCATGGGCAAACTCGCGCCCATGGTCTCTCGGTAATTTATTCATGCCAATTGCGAGCAGGAAGCTGGTCAGCAGATACGCAAAGACGACGCCCACGAATCCCAGAACCGCATACTCTGATACGTTCAGAAAATTATTTATCATGTTTTTATCTCCTATATTGATTGCACTGATTTGTCACTATGCACAGCCGCTCACAGTAACGATTCGGGCAAAATTTTCACATCTAAAGCTCGTTTTCACATACTACGCATCGCAGCCTGACACCGCTTCAAACTGAGAGTTATACAGCTTTGCATAAAAGCCGCCCTCTTTCCTCAGAAGTGTTTCATGGTTCCCCTGCTCGATAATGTTGCCGTCCTTCATGACAAGAATGATATCCGCCTCGCGAATGGTGGAAAGCCTGTGCGCCACGATAAAACTCGTTCTTCCCTTCATCATGGTATTGAATGCCTGCGAGATTTTGATCTCTGTGCGCGTGTCGATGGAGGAGGTCGCCTCGTCGAGAATGAGCATCGGGGGCAGACAGAGCATCACGCGCGTAATGCACAGAAGCTGCTTCTGTCCCTGTGAGAGACTGCCGCCATCCTCTGTGATCACCGTGTCATATCCCATTGGCAGACGCTTGATAAAGCTGTGTGCGTGCGCCGCCTTCGCCGCTGCGATCACCTCGTCGTCTGTGGCGTCCGGTTTTCCCATCACAATGTTCTCCCGGATTGTCCCCGCGTGAAGCCATGTCTCCTGCAAGACCATGCCAAAGCTCTCCCGCAGGCTTTTGCGCGTCATGTTCCTAAGATCAATGCCGTCAATCCGAATACTTCCACTATTAACATCATAGAACCGCATGAGCAAATTTATGACAGTTGTTTTTCCGCAGCCGGTCGGACCTACGATCGCCACGCGCTGACCGGGCTTGACCTCCAGATTAAAATTCTGAATGAGCTTCTGGTCAGGATTGTATGAAAAGCAGACATTCTGCATTGAGATACTTCCCTTTGGCGCCTGTAGGACTGCCGCGTTGTCCGGCTCCGCCATCTGCGGCTCCTCCTCGATAAACTCAAACACCCTGCCCGCACACGCAAGCGCCGTCTGCAATTCCGTCACCACGCCGGAGATCTCGTTAAACGGCTTTGTGTATTGGTTGGCATAGCTTAGAAAGCTCGTGAGCTGCCCCACGCTGATATAGCCTTTGATCGCCAGAAATGCACCGAGGATTCCCACGCCCGCATAGACAAGGCTGTTGACAAAGCGCGTGCAGGGATTGGTCAGCGAGGAGAAAAAGATTGCCTTGACACTTGCCTTTTGGAGCCGGTCATTGATTTCGGTGAATTTCTCCATCACCTGCGGCTCATGCCCAAATGCCTTCACCACCTTCTCATTGCCAATCATCTCGTCAATCAGCGCCGTCTGCTCCCCGCGCGTCTCGGACTGGAGTTTGGACATGCTGAATGTCCTTTTTGCGATAAATCCCGCGATAAAAAATGACAGTGGTGTCAGTATCACAACAACTACCGTCGTGGAGACATTGATGGAAAACATAAAGACCAGCGTGCCGATAATCGTCACCACGCCCGTAAAAAGCTGGGTAAAGCCCATCAGCAGACCATCGGAGAACTGGTCTACATCTGCGATGACGCGGCTCACAATGTCACCGTGGGAATGTCCGTCAATGTATTTGAGCGGCAGAATCTGCAATTTTTTAAACGCCTCGTCGCGCACGTCGCGCACCACCTGATAGGCAATCTTGTTGTTGCAGGCGTTCATCACCCACTGCACCAGCGCTGTCAGCACGATAATCACTGCCATCTTCTTTAGTATATCCAAAATCCCGTCAAAATCTACCGCGCTGGGACCAAGAATGCAATCCACCGCCTGACCGGTGAGAATCGGTATATATAAGGTAAGTATTACCGAAATCGCCGCAAGCACAATGGAAAAAAACAGGAAAATTTTGTATTTTCCGATGTGGTCTAAGACCTTTTTTAAGATATCTTGATTCATCTCTTTCATTCTGATTACCTCCGCGCCTGTTCATTCGCAGCATTTGCTTTCTTGTCGGGAAATTGCGAATAATAGATTTCCTGATAGATTCTATTGTCCGCAAGAAGCTGTTCGTGCGTGCCAATGCCTGCCACCGCACCGTCATCCATCACGATAATCTTGTCTGCATACATGATCGACGCCGCGCGCTGCGACACAATAATGACAGTCATGTCATTTCCCATATCCTTGACCGCCGCGCGCAGCTTTGCATCTGTGGCAAAGTCAAGCGCCGAAGCGCTGTCGTCAAGAATCAGGATATCGGGCTTGCGCACAATGGCGCGCGCAATCGTAAGGCGCTGTTTCTGGCCGCCTGAGAGATTCTTGCCGCCCTGCGCGATCATAAAATCAAGTCTGCCCTCCTTGGTATCCACAAACTCCTTCGCCTGTGAGATGCGCAGTGCGTCCTCAATGTCCTGCTCAGAAGCATGTTCATTTCCCCACAGGAGATTTTCGCGGATTGTTCCTTTGAACAAAA
>CAJUII010000058.1:7868-9645 GCA_910586405.1 uncultured Lachnospiraceae bacterium | reverse complement strand
GAAGCATGTTCATTTCCCCACAGGAGATTTTCGCGGATTGTTCCTTTGAACAAAACAGCCTTCTGCGGGACGACGCCGATCTTTTCCCGCAGTACGGGAATCTCGTAATCTATGACCTTAATCCCGTCCACAATCACATGCCCTTTTGTCGCATCGTAGAAGCGCGGAATCAGATTGACCACAGAGGTTTTGCCGGAACCTGTACCGCCTATGATGCCGACGGTTTCCCCTTTGTTCACAACAAAATCAATGTCTGTCAGGGATTCGTCCCCGCCGCCGCTGTAGGTAAGGCTTACATGATGAAAGATAATCATTGCGTCATCTTCTTTGTCCTCGTTAAGAATTTCTATGTCATCTTTATTAAATGTACCGCTCTTCATGCTCGAAGTGATCTCAAAGATACCCTCCACGCGCTTTGCACAGGCAAGTGCCTTTGTGAGCTGTATGATCAGGTTTGCCATCTTGACAAGCTCCACGAGAATCTGCGACATATAGTTTACCAGCGCGACCACCTCGCCCTGCGTGATTATGCCGTTGTCCACACGGACTGCCCCTGTCCACAGGAGTACGACGAGCGCAATATTGATAATGATGTACGTCACCGGATTCATCGCCGCGGAAATCTTGCCGACAAACACCTGTGTATTCAGCAGCAGCTCATTTTCCTGCTCAAAGTCTGCTGTCTCTGACTCCTCATTACAAAATGCGCGGATTACGCGGGCGCCTGCAAGATTTTCACGCGTTCTGCCAAGAATTTTGTCGAGCGCTGCCTGCACTTTTTTGTACAGTGGCATACTGACGAGCATAATGCCGAACACGACAACCGCAAGGAGCGGAATCGTCACCACAAAAATGAGCGCCGCCTGCACGTCCACGGTAAACGCCATCACCATTGCGCCAAACACGATGAAGGGAGAGCGCAGCAGCAGACGCAAGGTCAGATTGACGCCGTTTTGAATCTGGTTGACATCGCTGGTCATGCGTGTGATGAGCGTGCTGGTTCCGATGGTGTCAAGCTCTGTGTAGGACAGTCCTTGGATATGTGAAAACAGCGCGCTTCTGAGTTTTGTCGCAAAGCCGACCGCCGCCTTCGCACTGAAATACTGCGCTGTCACTGAGCTTGCAAGCCCCACTGCTGCCAGCAGCACCAGCACTGCCCCCATCTTCAAAATATACGGCGTATCGCTGCCTGCAATGCCGTTGTCAATGATAGCCGCCATGACAAGCGGCACCATAAGCTCAAAGGAAGCTTCAAGCATCTTGAACAATGGTGCCAGAATGCTTTCCTTTTTGTAATCTTTTATGTACTTTAACAAGCTTTTCATAAAAGTTTTCCCCCTTTGGTTCGTTCTATTTTATTTCAAATTTAGTGATTATGCCAGTCAAGCGGCGTGAGGTTTTCATCTAATTTGTCATATGCGGCATCTAATAATTTCCTTCCCCAGCAATCCGAGAACTGGAAACTCATAAATCTTCCACTCAGATAAAGGCAGTCTTGTTCGATCGCTTCGTACAAAGCATCAAAATGAAACATTGGATACTGTTCCCGAAGCCGCCCCTCCAAGTCTGGCTTCTCGATCGTCCCATTGTTCGGCTGTCTGTCAAACGCCTCAAATCCCCAGCTTCCGATACTTTTCTGTGTATCATAGATTTCATGTGCCAAGTTATCCATATCATAGCCGTCGAGCGAACCCGGAAGCACTGCCTCCTCAATCTCCCAAAACGGATATGCGCACGCCTCAAGATTCTCAAAAAGACGATACAGAATATAGTCATT
>CAJUII010000058.1:0-7768 GCA_910586405.1 uncultured Lachnospiraceae bacterium | reverse complement strand
GCGGCGCCCTCCTCCCCTTTGTCCTCTAAATATGGACGCAGCGGCTCATAGAAATAAGAATCTTCCTCTTGCAAATCCTCCAGAAGATCTTCTAATTCTATATCAATCGTGATGTTTCCGTCGCCAAAGTCTTTATTTTCATATACGCCTGCAATCCCGATCGAAAAGGTTCCTTTGGCAAGAAACATACCGTCTTCGTATTTGATCTCTATCATTTTATTATCTCCTGTAAAAATTAATTTGTATATTCCACCTTGCTCTGGCTTGCGTCCTCTGCGCTGTCATGCTACACTGAAAATCTAAGCGAAGTAAAATATACTATATATCATAGCACAAACGAGGGAGGCGGACAACCTATGAAGCTTGATTTCAATTCGACACATTCCACGCGTTATCTACAAGTGTATGACTACTATAAAGACCTGATTGTCACGGGACGCCTGATGCCGGGCACGAAGATGCCATCTATCCGGCGCGGCGCAGTGCAGCTAGGTTTGAGCCGCACAACCATAGAGACCGCCTATCTGTGTCTTGCCGCGGACGGTTATATCATTTCCAGACCGCAGAGCGGATACTATGTCACCGACCGAACCGCGACGGTGATCTCAACCCAGCCTGTCCACAACAAAAACTCCGACGCGGCAGACAATCCGCGTATCTTATATAATTTTACCTCAAACAATGTGGACGCGGACAGCTTCGACTTCAATCTATGGCGCCGCTACATCAAGAGCACGCTGCGGCAGGACGGGCGTATGCTGACCTACGGTGAGCCGCAGGGCGAGTACGAGCTGCGCGAGGTCATCTGCCGCTATGTCGTAAACAAAAGAAACGCTGTTTGCCGTCCTGAAAACATCATCATCGGCGCTGGTTCCCAAGCGCTGCTCAATATTTTATGCCCGCTCATCAAGGCGCGCGAGACCGTATGTTTCCACGACACACGTTTTGCACAGGGTATGGTCATCTTTGAAGATTATGGATTTGCTGTCGAAAAAGACAAGGAAAACGCAAGCGTGCTCTACATGACGCCGTCCCATATGACCTCGCTTGGCGATGTGATGAGTGTCGAGAAACGGCTTGCGCTCCTGAAAGAATGCGCCGTACACAACCGGCTGATCATCGAGGACGACTACGACAATGAATTTCGGTATTTCAGCAAGCCGATTCCGTGTTTACAAGGGCTTGCCGGCGGCGAGAATGTGATCTATCTAAGCACCTTTTCAAAGCTTCTGCTGCCCTCGATCCGCCTCAGTTTCATGATCCTGCCCGACTCTCTGCTGCCTCTGTACGAACAAAAAAAGGCGCTCTACAATCAGACCGCCTCCAAATCAGAGCAGCTCGCCCTGTGCCAGTTTTTGCGTGACGGACACTTAGAGAGCCAGATTCGTAAGCTAAAGCGCCTGTATGCCAGCAAGGCCAAAACATTGTCTATGCTGTTGGAGGAAGCATTTGGCACACAGGCAGAAGTGTATATGGGCGAGTCCGTTTTCCTAGTGCACCTGAAAATAAAGTGTGCGCTGACCAGCAATGAGCTGCGCGACAAGGCCGCCGCAAACGGGCTGCTGGTCTTTCCGTATCATACAGGCTCAAAAAAAAATGATGGCGCTGCCCATATCGCGCTCTCCTGCTGTGAAGTTCCTGTCGAGAAGTTTCCAGATGCAGTCAAAATACTATGTACGCTTTTGGCGTGAGCAGGTCCTGTCAGCGCCGCAGCCTGCTCATGGTTTCAAACAGATTTCTCATGTCCACCGGCTTTGCCAGGTGCTCATTCATTCCAGCATCCTTTGCCAGTGCGATATCCTCCTCAAAGGTGTTTGCAGACAGTGCGATGATCGGCACACTGGCCGCGTCTGCACGCTTGAGCGCACGAATCACGCGCGTCGCCTCATATCCGCTCATAACCGGCATCATCAAATCCATGAGTATGCAGTCGAAGGTTCCCGGCTCAGATGCCGCAAAGGTATCCACCGCGGCTTGTCCGTCGTTTGCGGTCACGACCTCCGCACCCGCCTCCTTTAACATAAACTCTACGATCTCACAGTTAATCTCATTGTCCTCCACCAAGAGAACATGCATATCCGCAATATTGCTCTGCAAATCCAGCGCTGTATCCATCGGCTGCGCACTCTGCGTCTCGTCGATTTGGATGGGCAGCGTTATCTGTACAGTACTCCCCTTGCCAAGCTGACTGTCCAGTGTAATGGTTCCCTTCATCTGGTCTACCAGTTTCTTCACAATGGACATGCCAAGCCCCGCACCGTTATAGTGGGTTCTTGCCCCTTGGTGTTCCTGTGTAAAGGGTTCAAAAATATGCTTTTTGAATTCCTCCCCGATGCCGATTCCAGTATCTTCAATCACAAAACGGTACTTTGCAGTTCCGCCCTGACATGCAGTCTCTTGAACCTGAACAAATACTTTCCCCTTGGGACGGTTATATTTGAGCGCGTTCTCGATCACATTCATCAAAATCTGCTTTAAGTGCAGCGCATTTCCAATTAGTTTGTTATGCTGCAAGCTGTTCGCCTCTAAGCTCATGCGGATACCTCTCTCCTCCGCCTGAGGCGAAAGAATCGTGATACATTCCTCAAGGGTATCATGGAGGTCAAAAGGCTCCTCCACCGCCGTGGGTCTGCCGCTCTCAAGTTTGCTGACCTGAAGCACATCATTGACAAGAGACAGCAAATGTCCTGTTGAAACGCGGATTTTCCTGCGGCACGCCTCCTGCTGCCCGGCGTCATTTTGACGCTTTTCCATGATTTCCAGCATGCCGAGAATCCCGTTGATGGGCGTGCGCAAATCGTGGGACATATGAGAAAGAAATTCGCTTTTTGCCGAGTTTGCCCGCCTCACCTTCTCCAGCAGTTCCATGATCGCCTGATCCTGCTTTTTTCTCGCTATTGTCGTCTCTGTGATGTCCTGATGGTATCCGTTCAGGCAGACGCCCGGTTTCTTGAAGGTCTTGTCAGGCACACCGCCGCAGCGGACATAGATTTTCCCAAGTTTAGGATGATGCCAAGGGTAAATCACCTCAGAGCGCCCAGTTTCCAAAATGTCTTTCACTGCCTCCTGCACCATCTCCACATAATCCGGGGCAATGTTTTTAAACCAATGTTGGTAGCACTCCTCTGGCTCGATCTCATCTGACACGCCCAGCAGAATCCGCATGGTCCGGTCAGCGTACATCCTCGGCTGGCAGCCCTCCTCCAGCTCGATCGTCCAGATTCCGGTTCGGGCGCCCTCCAGAATATCCTCCAGACTCCGTCTTGCTTCCAGCTTGTACTGCTCCTCCTGCTCCACGACGGCATTGATATCGCGCTGGGCAAAGATCGCACAGTTTTCTTTCGCCGTAGCGGAAAAATGCATCTCTAAATGTTTTAATCCAAAAGAATTGTCTTTCACCTGATACCGGATCGAAAACTTTTTCTTCATCTGAAGCTGTGCGAGCACATAGTCCTTTTTGGTCATCGAGCGAAGCCGTTCCTGATCACGCGAAACTACATATTGAGAGATAAACCCCTCCATTGCTGCCTGATATCCCTCTTTAAAGCAGCCGACCCAGTCCATTCCCATCCGTTCATTACCGCGGTAACTCTCACATTCTCCTGTATCAAAATTAACCTGATAGATGCCCAGATAATCCACGCTGAGGGCATGGAGAACATTGTGGCTCCGCTTTTGAAGCTCACGGAACAGATTGCGCCGTTTCAGGGAGGACACAATAAAATATGCCGCCGTCTGAAGCATATTGGTAGCATATTCAATGGACTTCACCGGCGGATTGTCCACGCCGTAAAATCCGATAATCTTATTGCCGTCATAGAGCGGCACTACCACAAGCGAATGAATATTCTGTCTCTTTAGGTTCTCATACTGAAGAGGATCTGTCTCCTGAATATCTTCCAGATGCTCAATCACAATGTGCCTGCCAACACGAAAGTTCCGATACCAGCTTGCACACACCTCTGCGGGAACATCTTGAAGGTTCTCTTTTTCCGGCTGAACGCCTTCTGCCACCCACTCATAGGTGTTGTCATCACCGCCGGACGCGTTTTGCTCAAAAATATAGGTCCGCTCTCCATTTAGTGCCTTTCCCAGATGCTCAAGCAGTACGCCCAGCGACTGATCCGGCGTTTCCTCAAGAAGCGCGACGCGAAGCCCTTCATTAATGATTGTCTCCAAATTCTGAACACTCTGCATCTCACTGTGCTGTTCGTGGTCTCCGACTGGAACGCTTTTACCGGTCCGTTCAAAAAGCTCTCTTGTATTATTCATACGTCATCCCTCCATATTGTCCGCCTTCCAACCAGAATCCCTGTACCTGCAAATTTCAGTATGAAAGCGTTCCTCACAAAAGCTCTTTTTCATATTTTATATCGCTTCACCGCAAAATTCATCAACATTTGTATCATAATATCATATGCCCCCCGATTACGTCAATATCGGGGGAGTACATCATATTTTACAAAAAAAGTGAAAAAAGTACTTGATTTTTTCTATAAAACGAGTATAATGAATTCGTAACTGCTTAAAACACATTATTTCGTTGCGTGGCTCAGTTTGGTAGAGCGCTGCGTTCGGGACGCAGAGGTCGCAAGTTCGAATCTTGTCGCAACGACTCTTGGCAGGGGCGCCGAAATCCTTTGATTCTTTGAAGGGTTTCGGTATTTTTTATTTCTTGGTAGATTTCACCCGTCAGCTTCTGCTGACATACTTCCTTGGGGTGCCCGTGTGCATAAAAAATAGAGGGCAGCTTCTAACAGAATGCTCTCTATTTTTTATGTTTTTGTGCTATTTTAGCTTTTTCAAAAATGCTTTTGGTCTTGATTTTTGTTATACATACTTTTCCGCATCATTCTGTGTGATCCCATACGCCATGATAAGGAAATTTTTGATTGCATCGTTTGTATGTCCAGATGCTTTTAAGGCGATGACTGCATTCTTGATTCCTTGTTGCGTTACTTGCTGCTTTGTTTCCTCCCGAACGGTTTCTTTGATCTTATTAATCTCTGGTTCCATGAGTTCCATTAATGCCTCACACATATTTCCATCTCCTCTCAGATTGTTTCTTTAACCGTCTGCTCTGTCATTCCATACAGTTTTCTCTGCTCATCAAAGACTTTACAATTTTAAAGCTTTCCCATAGCGGCGCACAGAATATAACAACAGGTGCAAAAACAGAGACGATACAGCCCTTATAATAGAACTGTACCGCCTAATCGTTACAGATATTTTTCCGCCTCGTTGGAGGAAATTCCATATGCCTTCATAATCGCATTCTTGATTTCAATGTCTCCATTTCCACAAACACGCAAGGCTATAATTGCATTCTTGATTCCTTGTTGCGTTACTTGTTGTGTTACTTGTTGCGTTACTTGCTGCTTTGTCTCCTCCCGAACGGTTTCTTTGATCTTATTAATCTCTGGTTCCATGAGTTCCATTAATGCCTCACACATATTTCCATCTCCTCTCAATTCCTGTGCGGTCTGCCAGTTTGCTTTGATTGCCACCTCCAGCACTGCCTCGGCAAGCTCTCTGTCAAATTTTGTATGAAACGACTCTACTTTATCCAATAGCTCTTTCATCTGTTGTTTCTGCATTTCATCTGTCAGTGCGGTCAGCCATATATGTTCCTGACGGTTCAGTTCTTTTGTGACCACGATCTGAGCCGGAAACATGAACCCTTCCATCACATAATATACCCCCTTATATGGATTTTCAAGCGGGATTCCATGTTCCTCAAAATATTGGAACAGTTTTACTGGCTTGGCTTTCCGAATGAGGGTCATTGTGATTTCATCTGCTTTGCGCTCGTCCACTGTTTTTCCATAAGACTTATACAGGCTTGTATATGCAACCACTTTGTAAAATGTATCAATGTTCAACTCATCTTTTGGTGATTTGTACTCAATGACATTGTACTTTCTAAACAGTCTGCCGATTTCATTCCTGATCGGCTGTTTTCCTTCTTTTTTGATGATTAGCAGGTCGATCTCCAATGCCTGCTGGTTGAGGCTGTATTCCCTATAATATGACAGTTTTTCCCTCTCCTCTGCAAGTTCCAAATCAACGGCGGGTTTTAATCCTAGATGCCATTGCGTAGTTGTCTCTTCCATTTTGTCTCTCCTTATTCTGATTGTATCGCTGATTGAAAGCACTCTTTCCTTTCAATTCTTTTTCTGATCGTATCGCTGACCGAAAGTGCTGACCCTTGTGCCGTACATTGGACCATAAAAAGCTACTCTTTCTTATAGTATACCATATCTCCTGTATTTTTCAATGATGACACAATAGTATCTTAAAAGTTCTGAAAAAACTTGTAGAATCAATGCTTTACAGTGAGACAATACGCCTACTACACCACTGCCCTATTTCTTTGTATCAACAATTTCACACCCCATACAAAGGAAAAACCGCCGAGCAATACAAAAAACATCCACACAATGTTCCAGTAACTCGATTTCACATCAAACATCCACCGTAAAAGCCTGTTCCAAAATTCTAATCCAGCAGCAATGGCAAACAAATCAAATAGCACATATACACCGCCAAGTAAATATATCCATCTCCACCAATAGTTATTATGCAGATTTCGCACAAAGGTAATCATTCCCAAAATGCAAAGCGCAGCCAATAATCCCATCAGCCCAAAATAAAATAGTCCCTTATTTTCCAATACACCAATCCAAAATTCAGCATAAGAGCTTCTATCTATTAATCCCCAAACTCTATGTAAATGAAATAACCCAAAAGCCATAAAAAAATATGGTTCCCACACTAATATCGTCTTTTTCACTCTGTTTTCCACACGCACCTAACAATTCTTTACACTGGAATTTATCTGTTCATCAATTCAAGCGTTTTTTCAAATGAAATACATTCAGCATATCTTCCATTCCACATGAACTCATTATAATATCGATAAGATTTTTCGGCTGTCATATACGCATTATCAAACGTACTGTTTGTATTTGCTGGAACAATCATTTTAAGCCCATGCTCAAAACCACATTTCACTGTTGCATCTATGCAGTAATCTGTTTGCAGTCCTACAATAATAATGGTGTCTTCGTCTTTTTCATGCAAGTACTCCAACAACCCTGTATCTCGAAAAGCACTGTTTACATTTTTATCAAAAACACGCTCATTTGGCATTGGCTGAAATTCTTCGTATATTTCATAGCCTGCTGCGCCTTTCGTTAATTTCTGTCCAACACCATCATCATGTCTAACATAAATAACTTCTATATTATTATTGCGCGCCTCTTTGATTAGTGTTTTAATACGATACACCAAAGTTTGAAATTCATATAAGTCATTATTCATGATTAAATTTTGAGTATCAACAACTAGCAATACCATTCTATTACCCTCCAAGTTCTAATAATCGCCTGCATATCCAATCCACCACGACACCTAAATGGTCTTATTTCTTTTAATATACCATATCTCCTGTATTTTTCAATATTGCTTCAAAATAAATGCAGTGCATGAAACGTATTCTCCTTTACAAAGATTTAGCTAAATTAAGAAAAAACCTTGCCGAGCTTCAGTTTCCGTTTCTGAAAATCAGCAAGGTTTTCTTTATTATTTATTACTCCTTTTTCGGAAAAGTGTACTCACTGCTTAAAATTTGAAGTACAATGTATATTTTCACATATGATCACGAAGTTACATTTGCCCGACAGCTCTTTAAACTGGAATTTGGTTAATGTGTATGTTCATCATAAAAATCTAAAAAATCCTCGAACAACTCCAAATCCAATGAATT
>CAJUII010000057.1:8357-21391 GCA_910586405.1 uncultured Lachnospiraceae bacterium | reverse complement strand
AAATTCAAGTAAATTTATGATAAGGAGGTACAAGGCATGATACTTGCTACCGAGACAGAGGGATTGAGCCGGTTATTTGACCTGGACTTCCAGCTTTTGGCAGATACAGTTCTCATGATCATCGCAATGTTCGTCCTGTTCCTTGTGGCGTCGCACTTCTTATTCAATCCGGTAAGAAAGCTGCTCAATGACAGGAAGGAGAAGATCAAGGGAGAGCTTGATCAGGCCGCATCAGACCAGAAATCTGCGGCCCAGACACGTGCCCTCTACGAAGAGAAGCTGAGTCAGGCAGGCAAAGAGGCGGAGGCAATTCTGGCGGATGCGCGCAAGAGAGGCATGGAGAATGAGGCAAAGATTGTCGCTGAGGCGAAGCAGGAGGCTGCCAGAATCTTAGAGACAGCCAGAAAAGAGGCAGAGCTTGAGAAGCAGAAGCTTGCCGATGAAGTAAAGCGCGAGATGATCGCAGTCGCTTCCGTGATGGCAGCGCAGATCGTACAGGCCAATATCGACACAAATGCCCAGCATGAACTCATTGATAAGACATTGAAAGAAATAGGTGATAGCACATGGCTAAGCTAGTTTCCAAAACGTATGCGCAGGCGTTGTTTGAACTTGCCGTCGAGGAGGGAAAGACCACAGACTTTTTGGAGGAAGCTGTGGCACTGCTTGAAGTACTCCGCTCCAATGCGGAGTTTGGACAGTTCATGAACCATCCTAAGATTCAGAAAGAGGACAAGCTTGAGGTGGTGAAGAACGTGTTTCGGGAGAAGCTCAGCAGGGAAATGCTGGGATTTCTGGTGACGATCGTCGAGAAGGACCGTTATTCAGAGATCGAGGCAATTCTTGGCGAAGTGATCTCCTCCATCAAGGAGTACAACAATATCGGAACGGCTTATGTCACAACGGCTATAGCAATAAATGAGCAGGAAAAGCAGGATATTGAGAGCCGGCTGCTCGCTACCACCCGCTACAAGACGATCGAGTGCATCTATGATGTGGACAAGAGTCTGATCGGCGGCATGGTCATCAAGATGGGTGACAGGGTTGTGGACAGCAGTATTCGGACAAAATTGGATAAACTTCAGCGCGAGCTGCTCGCCATCCAATTATAATGGAACCGCTATGTTTCCAAAAATAAAATAGAAAGGTGCAGATCCATATGAATTTAAGACCAGAAGAGATAAGTTCTGTGATTAAGGATCAGATCAAGAGATATGCCTCTGATTTGGAAGTATCAGAAGTTGGTACAGTTATTCAGGTGGCAGATGGTATCGCACGTGTACATGGACTGGAGAAGGCAATGCAGGGTGAGCTTTTGGAGTTCCCCGGCGAGGTTTACGGCATGGTCATGAATCTCGAGGAGGACAACGTAGGTGCCGTGCTGCTTGGCAGTTCTAAGAACATTAATGAAGGTGATACTGTAAAGACGACAAACCGCGTGGTGGAGGTTCCTGTTGGGGACGCTATGCTCGGGCGCGTTGTCAATGCGCTTGGTCAGCCGATTGACGGCAAAGGTCCTATCGCGACAACCAAATATCGTCAGATTGAGAGAGTGGCGTCTGGTGTTATCACCAGAAAATCCGTTGATACACCGATGCAGACGGGTATCAAGGCGATTGACGCCATGGTTCCAATTGGTAGAGGGCAGCGAGAGCTGATTATCGGTGACAGACAGACAGGTAAGACTGCGATTGCCATTGATACGATCATCAACCAGAAGGGACAGAACATGAAATGTATCTATGTTGCAATCGGTCAGAAGGCTTCTACCGTTGCAAGCATTGTAAAGACGCTGGAGGAGTTTGGCGCCATGTCTTACACGACAATCGTAGCTGCTACGGCAAGTGAGCTTGCACCGTTGCAGTATATTGCACCCTATTCAGGCTGTGCGATTGGCGAGGAGTGGATGGAGAACGGCGAGGACGTACTCATTATCTATGATGATCTGAGTAAGCACGCGGTGGCATACCGTACACTCTCCCTGCTTCTGAAACGTCCGCCCGGACGTGAGGCATTCCCGGGAGACGTATTCTATCTGCACTCACGACTTCTTGAGCGTGCGTGCCGTATGAGTGATGAGTACGGCGGAGGCTCGATCACAGCGCTTCCGATCATCGAGACACAGGCGGGCGATGTATCCGCATACATTCCGACAAACGTAATCTCGATCACAGACGGCCAGATTTACCTTGAGACAGAGATGTTTAACTCCGGTTTCAGACCAGCCGTCAACGCAGGTCTGTCCGTTTCGCGAGTAGGTGGTTCCGCTCAGATCAAGGCGATGAAAAAGATTGCAGGACCGATCCGTACAGAGCTTGCGCAGTACAGAGAGCTTGCATCGTTTGCACAGTTTGGTTCTGATCTTGATGCTGACACCAAGGAGAGACTCGATCAGGGCGCTCGAATTAAGGAAATCTTAAAGCAGCCGCAGTACAAGCCGATGGCTGTCGAGTATCAGGTTATCATTCTGTTTGTGGCTACGAGGAAATATCTGCTCGATGTGCCTGTAGCGGACATCACCAGATTTGAGGCAGAGCTCTTTGAGTTCCTCGACACGAAGTATCCGCAGGTGCCAAAGGCGATCAAGGAAACGCAGGTCATTTCAGATGAGACTGAAAAGACGCTTGTAGCAGCGATTGAAGAGTTCAAGGGACGCTTCAAATAAAGAAGGGGGGACTGAATATTTATGGCCTCAATGAGAGACATAAAGAGACGTAAGGGCTCCGTACAGAGTACGCAGCAGATTACAAAGGCCATGAAGCTTGTTTCCACCGTTAAACTGCAAAGGGCGAAGGGACGTGCAGAGAAATCCAAGACTTATTTTAACTGCATGTATGAGACGGTGGTTTCTATGCTTTCCAAAGCAGGAGATATCAATCACCCGTTCCTGAAGGCAAACAATTCTCCGAAGAAGGCTGTGATCGTGATCACGGGAAACAGGGGACTTGCAGGCGGATACAATTCCAACATCATCAAGCTGGTGCGGGACAATGACTGGAATAAGGATGATCTGATCATCTATCCGATTGGCACAAAGGGCAGAGATACCTTCACGCGGCTTGGCTATGAGATGGGCGAGGATTATTCCTCCGCGATTGATGAGCCGCTCTACGCAGATGCGATGCAGATCAGCAAACAGGTGTTGGAGGACTTTGCGACTGGCAGGGTAGGCGAGATCTATATTGTATATACCGGATTCAAAAATACGGTGACGCATATCCCGACCAGATTAAAGCTTCTCCCCATCAAGATTGAGGATGAGCGCAGCGACGATGACAAGGCAGTGCTTGACTTTGAGCCTGAGACAGAGGAAGCGATTGATCTGATTATTCCCAAATATATCACAAGCCTGATATATGGGGCGATGATTGAGGCTGTGGCAAGTGAGAACGGTGCCAGAATGCAGGCGATGGACAACGCGACCAACAATGCGGATGAGATTATCTCTAGTCTGTCACTGCTCTACAACAGGGCACGTCAGAGCGCGATCACGCAGGAGCTGACTGAGATTATCGCGGGTGCGCAGGCAATATCATAACATACCGCGAAAAATAAATAGATAGAGAGGAAACAAAGAGATGGCAGATAAGATAATTGGTAAAGTTACCCAGATTATCGGTGCGGTTCTTGATGTGAAGTTCAGCGAAGGACAGCTTCCAGAGCTGAACGACGCCGTTAAGATTACAAGAAGTGACGGCACAGAGCTGACGATCGAGGTTGCACAGCATCTGGGTGACGATACAGTGAGATGTATCGCCATGGGACCTACGGACGGACTTGTGAGAGGAATGGACGCTGTTTCGACAGGCGCGCCGATTACGGTTCCCGTTGGTGAGAGTACACTTGGACGTATGTTCAATGTACTTGGCGAACCGATAGATAACAAACCTATGCCAAAGGCACAGGGATTTGAGCCGATTCACAGACCTGCGCCTTCGTTTGAGGAACAGGCGACATCGACAGAAATGCTCGAGACAGGAATCAAGGTCGTTGACCTGCTCTGCCCGTATCAGAGAGGTGGTAAGATCGGTCTGTTCGGCGGCGCCGGTGTTGGTAAGACGGTGTTGATTCAGGAGCTTATCACCAATATCGCGAATGAGCATGATGGCTATTCGGTATTTACAGGTGTAGGCGAGCGCACCAGAGAGGGAAACGATCTTTACAATGAAATGACGGAGTCTGGCGTTATCAGCAAGACCGCCATGGTATTTGGACAGATGAACGAGCCGCCCGGAGCTAGAATGAGAGTGGGACTTACAGGTCTTACGATGGCGGAGTATTTCCGTGACAAAGGCGGAAAGGACGTGCTTCTATTCATCGACAATATTTTCCGGTTTACACAGGCTGGTTCGGAGGTTTCCGCGCTGCTTGGACGTGTGCCGTCCGCCGTGGGATACCAGCCGACCTTGCAGACAGAGATGGGTGCTTTGCAGGAGCGTATCACTTCTACCAAAAACGGTTCCATCACTTCCGTACAGGCTGTTTACGTGCCTGCGGACGACTTGACAGACCCCGCGCCTGCTACAACATTTGCCCATCTGGATGCTACGACCGTTCTCTCACGTTCCATCGTGGAGCTCGGAATCTATCCGGCGGTAGACCCGCTGGAGTCCACATCGAGAATCCTTGACCCTCGTATCGTAGGTCAGGAGCATTATGAGGTGGCACGCGGTGTGCAGCAGGTTCTCCAGAAATATAAGGAGTTGCAGGATATCATCGCAATTCTCGGTATGGATGAGTTGTCTGAGGAGGACAAGATCACTGTAAACCGTGCGAGAAAGATTCAGCGATTCCTGTCACAGCCGTTCCATGTAGCGGAGCAGTTTACAGGTATGCCGGGCAAGTATGTACCGATCACAGAGACGATCAGAGGCTTTAAGGAGATCATGGAAGGAAAGCATGATGACATTCCAGAGGGACATTTCTTAAATGCCGGAACAATTGATGACGTAGTGGCAAGAGCGAGGTAGGAGGTGCTGCTATGGCAGAGAAGTTCAAGCTTACAATTGTGACGCCGGACCGCGAATTTTTCAATGAAGAGGCGGATATGGTGGAGTTCAATACAACAGAGGGCGAGATTGGCGTCTATGCTGGTCACGCGCCGCTCACTGTGATCGTAAAGCCCGGTGTCCTTGCGATCACACAGGGCGATACCGTGAGAAACGCAGCACTTCATGCCGGATTTGTTCAGATATTGCCACAGGAGATTACGATTCTTGCGGAGATTATTGAGTGGCCCGGCGAGATTGACGAGACACGCGCCAACGCTGCAAAGCAGCGGGCGGAGGGTAGACTCGCAGAGCGCGGCGGCAGCATCGACGTCGCAAGAGCGGAGGCGGCACTGATGCGTTCGCTCACGCGTATTGATGCGGCGAAGCTGAAATAAAAAATTGAGACGAATATAGATTGAACAGTCAAAACGCGGTCATATGACCGCGTTTTGACGTTTAGGAATATTTACTTGATTTATCCTATAATATCCGCACTAGAAATTGTGCCATCAATCTTCGCGTAAATGACAATCGCATGATCTGTAAACATCTCGTCGGCATCATAGTACACGGTTATGCTGCCCTCTTCGTAAACCTCAATGCTCGCAATAGACAGCCTGCGCAGGAACTCGTCTCTCTGAATGGGCATTTCCACGTCAAAGTCATCGTCGCTGTATTCATACCAGTCATTCGCAAGTTCTAATAGTTCATCGGCAGAAAACTGGCGGAACTTATCATCCCACACCTCCCTGTCTTGGTAGAGTGTCTGAAAATGTGCATACGCCTTCTCGGCGGTTTCGCCGTCCTCCTCGTCGGTCATCAGGTAGACATTGCATTTGGTGCCGCGCCAGTCCGCCGCGCCCACAAACCATGAATACTCGCGTTCGAGTAGGAAAGTGCCAAGTGTGCTGTCCTCGATCGTCACCGGTGTTGACACATGCTCTTTGATTGGATTAAGCTGCGGGTCAGAGACATTTTCTTCAAGAATGTCAAGAAGCAGATAGTATTCTTTTAATTTTTTGTGTTTTCTTACACGGATGCGGTAAATCTGGAACTGCTCAAAGTCAAATCCCCAGCCTTTCCAAGGAGCACCGGGTATCATCCATTGCAGAATGCCTCTTTCCTGAGAGAGTTCTCCCGTCTCTAAATTGACAGAGGCAACAAAGTCTAGGGAAGGGACGATCATGTCATGTTCTTTATGGCCGCTGCTGACGCGCTGATTGGTCAGAACCAGCAGTTCTGTTATTGTGGTGTCATATTTACTTTCGAATTTTTTTACAATATTCATCGAGCTTGTCCTCCTCAGGATGAAAGCGTATACGTTTAGTCATATTCCGCGCAGATATATTTGAAATCTGCAGTCTTGTCCAGCATTGGCAATGCGTGCTCTTCGATGTGCTTGGACATGAGCTCTACCGCGTACTGGAAATTGGCGGAGCGACAATCTCCGGCGCAGCGCACCATGATGCCCAGTCTCACATTATCGCCCGTAATGTTCTCAGAGGGGTAGTCGCCGGCATTGTCCAGCACATCGCTGTCGCCGGGATATTCTTGTCTGATCGCTTCCGTTTGTGCCGGGGTGCCAAGCTTTGCATGGTAATCCATACAGTCTCCGTCAGAGTAATACTCGATGAAAAGCCTTGACACAGTTTCGGTGCATTGTTTGAGCTGTTCAATGATGGCATCGGCATTCTGGAGCGCGAATTTCTGGATTTCCTGTCTGGCGTGGTCCGCATTTTCATAGTAGATGTACAAAAGTGTTTCGTGACCGTCTAATGTGGCAGTGAGGTTCTGGAGTGTCCCGTCCTTGTCGTAGACAGCGCGCAGCGTCTGGAACAGATCTTCTTCTGGAACGCTGTACAGCGTCATCGCACATTGCTCCTCCTCTAGGGGAACGCTATAGTCGAGTATTTGATACTGCGTGTCATAGTCAAAAGAGATGGCATCGTCCGCGTCTGTATCCATGTATTCTGCAAATTCGCTGACGCCGTAGACGCCTTCTTTGTAGCGGAGTGGTATGTGGGGTAATTCTGGCATTTGTGTATCCTTCCTTTCTGGTGTATTGGTTATGAATGGTATTATTTTAACATAATGTACAGGGTGCTGCAATAAAATTGGGACGTTAGGATATAAATAAATGTTGAATGATCTTGCCCGTGAGAAAGGTTTGCAGGGCGCCAAGGTTTTTATCTTCCGTTTGAATTTGGTTAAAGCAGTTGGACGATAAGTTAAAAAATGTAATGATGACAATACTGTACAAAGGTATTACTCAAAAATATTTGGTCAAAATGATGATATTATTCAATATATAAAATAAAATTTTGTATATCTTTAGCAAAATATTTGTAAAAAAATGGCCAATATAACGAAATAGATGGAATCTACAAAAACGTATTGCAAAAAATACAAAAACCATTATAATTTAGATATAATTGAAATATTTTATTATTTACAAAACAAAAAAGAAGATTTCAGTTACAAGTTTGAGATTGTAAAAAAGGAGGCAGAACAATGGATACATAGTTAAAATATAATGAGCCTTGGATTTTGCAGAGGGCAGACCCTTTTATATGCAGGCAGGATAATGGAAAATATTATTTTACGGCTTCCGTACCGGCATACGACAGGATCATTCTGCGATGTGCGGACACGCTGGCGGGGATAGCGGATGCTGAGGAAGCGACCATCTGGCACAAGCATGAGTCAGGACCGATGAGTGAGAATATCTGGGCGCCGGAGCTTCATAAGCTTGATGGAAAATGGTATGTTTACTATGCCGGCGGAGAGAAGGAGGATATGTGGAATATCCGCCCGTATGTGCTCGAATGCGCGGACGAGGATCCCATGACAGGCATATGGAGAGAGCTTGGCATGATGCAGTGCGCAGATGAGGACGAGTTCTCCTTCCGTGCATTTTCACTGGACGCGACCGTGTTTGAAGATCATGGAAAACGCTATTATGTGTGGGCGGAGAAGGTCGGCGTCGGCAGGCAGATTTCCAATCTCTATATCGCGGAGATGGAAACGCCCAATAAATTAAAGACGGTTCAGGTGCTTTTGACAACGCCGGATTACGACTGGGAGCGGGTTGGCTTCTGGGTAAATGAGGGACCGGCTGTCATCAAGCGGGACGGAAAAATTTTTCTCACCTACTCTGCAAGTGAGACAGGGGCGCCGTACTGTATGGGAATGCTCACGGCTGACAGCGGCGCAGACCTGCTCGACCCGTTATCATGGAAGAAGGAGCGCTATCCGGTGCTGGCTTCCGATCCTTCGATCGAGGTGTACGGCCCGGGGCACAATTCCTTTACCGTGGACGAGGAGGGAAATGATATTCTCGTGTATCATGCCCGCAAGGAGAGCGTGATCGAGGGAGATCCACTCTATAATCCAAATCGGCATACGATGCTGATGAAGGTTCGGTGGGAAAACGGCAGACCAGTTTTTGACTATAAAAATTAAATATTTACTAAAATAAATTAGGAGGCACATAGTACAATGGCGAAGCTTTATATCAATGAGAAAAATCAAAAGGGACATATCAATGCAGAAATTTACGGCAATTTCTCCGAGCATCTGGGCAGGTGCATTTATGAGGGACTTTATGTAGGAGAAAATTCTGAGATACCAAACACAAACGGTATGCGTAACGATGTCGTGGCAGCGCTTCGCGAGATGAAGCTTCCGGTACTTCGCTGGCCCGGCGGCTGCTTTGCGGACGAGTATCACTGGATGGAGGGAATCGGACCAAAGGAATCCAGAAAGAAAATGATCAATACAAACTGGGGCGGCGTGATTGAGGACAACAGCTTTGGCACCCATGAGTTTTTTGAGCTGTGCGAGCAGATTGGCTGCAAGACGTATATCAATGGCAATGTCGGGAGCGGAACGGTACAGGAAATGTCAGAGTGGGTGGAGTACATGACCTTCGACGGTGTCTCCCCGATGGCGGAGCTCCGCAGACAGAACGGGCATGAGAAGCCGTGGAAAGTCGATTACTTTGGCGTGGGAAATGAGAATTGGGGCTGCGGCGGCAACATGACACCAGAATATTACGCCAATCTTTATCGCAGATATCAGACCTTTGTGCGGAATTATAAAAAGGACGAGCACATCTTTAAAATCTGCGGCGGTCCCAATGTAGATGACACGTTCTGGACAGAGAAGGTGCTCAAAACCTGCTATGAGAATGCGCCGGAAGGCTCGCATGGTTTTATGGACGGTTTGTCAATGCACTATTATGTTCATCCTGAAGGATGGGAGAAGAAGGGCAGCGCCACAGAGTTTGATGAGAAAACATGGTATAAGACACTGTGGAAGGCACTCTATATAGAAGATTTGATCAAGATGCATACTGCAATTATGGACCAGTATGACCCCGAGAAACAAATCGGTCTGATTTGTGACGAGTGGGGGACATGGTTCACCTGTGAGCCGGGCACCAATCCGGGATTTTTATACCAGCAGAACACGATGCGCGACGCATTGGTAGCAGGTCTGTCTCTCAACGTGTTCAACAAGCACTGTGACCGCGTGAAGATGGCAAACATCGCGCAGCTCATTAATGTATTGCAGGCAGTGATACTCACAGACGGGCCAAGAATGCTGCGCACGCCGACATACCATGTATTCCATATGTACAAGTACCATCAGGACGCAGAGCTTCTGGAGAGCTATCTGGACGGCGCGAAAAAGATCGGTGAGGAGGCGGAGTACATGGTTCCGAGTTTACAGGAATCTGTATCTATTGACAAGGACGGCATCGTGACTGTCACGCTCAATAATCTGTCTACCACAGAGAGCGAGGAGCTGGACATTCTCTTTGCAGCGCTTCATCCAAGCGATGTGACCGCGTCTATTATCACAAATAAAATGGATGCGTACAATACCTTTGACAATCCTGATACAGTGAAGGAAACTGTGTTTGAGGACTTTACGATCACTGACAGAGGTGTCACATTTACAATGCCTGCGTGCAGCGTGGTGCAGTTTCGGATTCAATAAAGCTATCGTCTCCCGGAATTTTCTTTGTGCCGGGAGACGATTTTAAAGTTATGGAGGATGTCGTCTTGGGAGAACAGAATGAAAAAAAGCACTGTCTAAAGTGCCTCCTGCGCGAGATGGACAAAGAAGCCTACATGGAGAATCTATACGACTATATCCAGAGATTAGATGAGGATCTCAAAGCAGATCAGGCGCTCTATGAGGAGCGTCTGTCTGTCTGTAAGACGTGTGATTATCTCGAGGCTGGCATGTGCAGGGCATGTGGCTGCTTTGTCGAGCTGCGCGCGGTGATAGAGAAAAATGTGTGTTCATATGGGAAGTGGTAGAGGGCGCGGCACTATAGCTGATTCAGCTTTTTCTTCCCACTGTACATAGAACGAATCGTGATCAGCGTGAGCTTCCAGAAAAGCCAGCCGACAGCCATCAGGACAAAGCCTATTATAAATGAGATTGGAAGAAAGGCAGTGGCGCTGGCTTCGTAATGGTTTAACTGGATACCGATCTGCGATATTTCATAGCCTTGTAGATGCGCGGCGTACTTGACGATGCCCGCAATCGGACAGAGCGCACCCGTGAGCAGGAATACCGCTGCGCAGATACTAATAACAGGCAGAATCATCATGCCGCCAAGACCTACAAGACTGTAAAATGCAAGGAGTGCACTCACTTTGCGCCAGTTTAATCGGCTGTTTTTGGAAATTGATTCACCCAGATAGGCTTTTGCCAGAGTTGTGGGACTGCCAAGACGCTCGATAATCTGTTCTGATGAGACGCCTTTCTGCTGTAGTTCCAGCATCTCGCTTTGAATTTCTTTCACAATGTCGATGCGCTCAGAAACTTCGATTGGTTTGAGATATTTCTCTATTTGTTCCAGATAGTTGTTTAATGTTTTGTCTATTCCTTCCATATTTCTCATACTCCTTTCATTTCATTGATGGTATTGATCAGGTTCTCCCATTCAACAGACATTGCGGACAGGTATGCCAATCCCTTGTCTGTGATGGTATAATATTTCCGCGGTGGGAGTCCCTCTGTGCTTTCCTGCCACGACGAGGAGATATATTCTTCTTTGGACAGCCTTCGCAGCAGGGGATAAATCGTGTTTTCTTTGGCAGCCATAATCGGATAGCTTTCCAGCGTGCTGATCAGCTCATAGCCGTATGTGGGCTTTTTTTTAATTATTAATAGAATACAATATTCAAGAGTTCCTCTCTTGATCTGAGATTTCCAATCATCAAGATTCATATACTGCGCCTCCTTAATATACATCGTAGCACACAGTATATCAATTTGCAAGCATTTGATATAAAAAGTATTCTGATATTTGTTTGTAGCCAAAGACGGCGTGTTTTGGGATAAACAGCGAACGGGGAAACGGTGATAGATCAGCGTTTGAGGATCAGAAGCAATCGAGCTGGATTGGATGCTTCTGTCCCCTCAACGTGCTGGGATTACATTGCCTGCATTTTTGAGAATTTTATGCCTGTTTTCGCGCGGCATCAGGGGAGTCCATGGGGATTTGCGTTCTGACAAGCGCATTTGCTGTCGTCAGAAGAATATCCAGACTTCTCTCATCGCAGAGCGGGAGAAGTCTTAAAAGCGCCTGATATGTAGCGTTTGTCTCGTCACAGTTGATATGAAAAATACAATCATCTGCGGAGATATCCAGCGTTCGGCAGATGTGATAAAAATTCTCGATGCTTGGGGAACAGCGGCAGCGTTCCAGATCCTTTTGAAAGGACAGGGAATAGTCTAACAGTTCCGCACAGGCTGCCTGGGTCAGATGTTTTTCCTTCCGAACTTTTTTCAGCGCATTACTGAACACTCGCGCATCGTTGATTGACAATGACATTGATATCACCTCCTAATAGTAGTGTATTGCCATACTTTATAAATGTAAAAGTGGTATAGACATGATTAAAAGTATGGTATCAAACTACTATATGCGAATCATATATTTTTGGTTTGATTGATTTTAAGGAGGGGGATCGGGATTTCTGAACTTCCACTTGATTAAATTGACAAAATATATTATAGTTATGATGGTAACAACGAATAAATTACCGAATTTCAGGCACAATAAGAAAAAAGTGTCAGGTATAAACAAATGACATAACAGGAGGAAATCAGAATGGTAGAGATAACGAAGGATATGACGATCGGTGAAATTTTGAGGACAAAGCCAGAGGTGGCGCCAGTGCTCATGGAGGCAGGAATGCATTGTCTTGGCTGTCCTTCCGCACAGGGTGAGTCCTTGGAGGAGGCTGCGATGGTTCACGGCATGGATATTGATGCACTCATGGACAAGATTGCAGCGCTTGCATAATACAAATACTGCTTTGACAGACAGGCATCAAAAAAAGTCTGCGACGAGTGTCGTGGACTTTTTTGATGTCTGATTCCATATTGTTTGACTATACGAGAGACAATGCCTGAATTGCCTTGTCTTTGATTACAGGCTCAAAATGCTCCTCCATATAGGCTTCATTCGCGGAGGCAAGTTTTTCCGGGTTTCCATATTCAGAAAGCATGTTGCAGATCTTGTTGAACTCTTCCGGTGTATGGTCTGATTGATTTACAACCAGCAGATAACCGGAGGATTTTTCATTTTTGTAGAGCGAGTTCTTGCCGTTGTAATGCTGTACTAATATATGGGCAAGACGTGTCACTTGATTCAGGGACTCAAATCCATAGATTCGTGTCAGATCAATGCCGGCTGCCTGCTTTGCAGTGGCAGGGGACTTGAGCTTTGCCTTGTCAGCGCCATTTAGTGTTTCGCCACTGGTCTCTGCGAGATGTCCGTCATGAATCTTCTTGAACAGGTCAAGCACGTCGTCAGCCCCCTCAGAGAGACTCTGAAGCATGCTGTCGAGGGTGTTTCCAAGGTCCTCCTCCTCATATTCATCGTGAACGGAGGGCGCGAACTTCGAGAAACGTGTATCAAGCTCCTCAGGGTCCTCGACTTTGGTGATCACTAAGACAATACATTCAGAATTGAGTGGTATTGCTTCTATCATAAGTGGAATATCATCAGCATCA
>CAJUII010000057.1:0-8315 GCA_910586405.1 uncultured Lachnospiraceae bacterium | reverse complement strand
GAATTTGATGGTCATTAACTTTTTCGATTTTCATATTTTCACATCCTCACTATTTAATAATACCTTGTGTTCAAAACCCGCTTCGGCAGGTTTTGGCGCGGGATAGACAAATCCCTGCACTTCCATAGTGTCCGCGTACTGTCTAAAGCTGGTCTGTAACGTGTCAGATGACAGACCTTCTCACATATATTATAATGAAGATATGCTTTAGTCAATAGGGGACGACAACAGTTTTTAAAAAATTTATTTTATCTCATAAAGCTTACTCAGCACCATGAAAAATGTCGAAAGATGAAGTTACTCTTTATATCGTCTGAAATGTAAAAATAACAGATGTTTTTGCGAGAAACTTGTATTAATTTTTACATTTCGGGCGAATTTTTACATTTCAATTTGCATAATTTTTCGGAATGTGTTAATAATGCTTGTATAAAGTGCGTCGAGAACAAAATCCGAACAGGAAGGAGGCTTTGTATTCTCATTGTCTTATTAGCTTGTGCTGATAACGCAAAATTATTTTTCCAAACTTTTCACAATGACAATCCAATATTGTGTACATAATGTTCTCACAGCTTTATAAGGTTTATATATCACGATGTAGACTTTTGGTCTTTGGCATGTATGTGGTAAGATATGGCGGTCTAGTCTGTGGCGGCATAATGTTTGGACCCCTCTATGCATAGTATTGGCATATTATTTGCATATTATTTGCATATCATATGCAACCTGTATGCGGCGCCGTTCAGACGGTTTCAGCACATGCGCATTTTGGCAGAAATGGCATTACTAACAAGACAATTATAGTTTATCATATGCAGCACAAAAATGATAGGGACTTTTTTTGGAAGTATATTGAATATTTTTGTATACTTCATGTCAAAATTTTGTTATAATGAGAACGATTGGGAGGTATCCGTATGAAAAAACGTATAATGACGGTGCTGGTGCCGATTGTTCTCATTTTTCTTGTGATCGCGGTGGCACTGGGAAGTCAGATTCTTGAACGGTTTACTTATTCGAAGAATCAGGCTGATTTAAATGAATATTTTCATCTTGCGCAGGCGGACGAGGTAGCAATGGTAGTACAGGATGCCATGGTCGATGAGAAAGCGCTTCTTCGGGGCGGCGTGGTCTATTTTGCGCTCTCGACAGTCGAGACGTATTTTACGGATCGTTTTTATGTTAATAGTATGGAACAGGTGCTGTTGTTTACGACGGATACAGACGTTATCCAGATCAATATAGGTGATGACAGCAATGTGATGTATGTGTCCGGCACAGGGCAGACGCTTGACTATCAGGCGGCTTTCTATGAGGGCGATACACTCTATATCGCGGCGGACTATGTGAAGCGGTACGCTAATTTTGACTATCAGGTGTATGATGAGCCACTGCACATGCAGGTATACACGGAGTGGGGCAGCTACACAGAGGCGGTGCTTGCCAAAAAGACAGCACTGCGCTACCAGGGCGGTATCAAGAGCGATATTTTGGTGCAGCTTGCAGCGGGCGATGTGGTGACGGTGCTCGATCAGATGGAGAACTGGTCGAAGGTCAAGACAGAGGACGCCTTTATCGGCTATGTGGAGAATAAATTTTTGACGGGTGAAAAGCAGACAGAGCGGACATGCAGCACCGGATTTCAGGAGCTTGTATATAAGAATGTCCAGAAGGAAGGCAAGATTAACCTTACGTTTCATCAGGTGTTTGAGGATGTCGGGGGAGAGTATCTTGCCAGCGCGCTCAGTTCGACTAAGGGAGTCAATGTCGTGTCACCGACATGGTTTCGGTTAAGCAACAACAGCGGAGACTTTGGAAGCCTTGCCAATGCGTCTTACGTTGCGAAGGCGCATGAACTTGGCGTTGAGGTCTGGGCGCTGGTGACGGATGTGGACAGCATGGACCAGTTTGGTGTGGAGATTGACTTTGTGGAGCTGCTCTCGTCGTCTGCAAACCGCAGGCATTTGATCGAAGGCTTGATGGCGCAGGTAGACACTTACGGGCTTGACGGCATCAACATTGACTTTGAGAAGGTGCGCAGTGATTCCGGCATTCATTTTGTGCAGTTTCTGCGCGAGCTCTCGATTGAGACTAGAAAGCGCGGCGTCGTCCTCTCAGTGGACAACTATGTTCCATCTGAATACACGGCACACTACAACCGCAAGGAGCAGGGGATCGTTGCGGACTATATTATCATCATGGGCTACGATGAGCATTATGTGGGCGGCGGGGCGGCAGGTTCCAACGCATCGATCACATTTGTGGAAAACGGCATCGTGAATACCATGGAGGTCGTGCCGGCGCAGAAGATTATCAATGCAGTTCCGTTCTATACGCGAGTGTGGGAATCTGGACCGGATGGGCTGAAAGCGTCAACACTCACGATGAGTGCCCAGGCGGATTGGATTGCAAGAACTGGTGTGACACCCGTATGGGTGGATGAATTTTGCCAGAATTATGCGGAGTATCAGGTGGAGGACACGCTGTATCAGTGCTGGCTCGAGGATGTGGAATCGATTCGGGTGAAGCTTCAAGTGATGCAGAGCCAGGGCATCAAGGGTGTGGCAAGCTGGAAACTAGGGTTGGAGACACCGGCGGTGTGGGATGCGATCGCAGAATATATGGGGCAGGCGTAAGTGGAAAACCTGCCCGTGTGCATAAAAGTCTGAAACTGTGATAGAAGCGGTTTCAGGCTTTTTATGTACACGGGCATCCAAAGGAACAATGTTAGCAGAAGCTGACGGACGCCCGGCGTGCGAGTAGGGGAAAGAGTTTTCTATCTGTAAAAATCTCTCTTGACATTGTGGAAGGAATTAGATATAATTTAAAAATGCAAACGATTTGCATTTTTAAATTATATCTTTATTTTGTATAGAGGCTATTTTGGTATAAACAATTTTGATAGAAGCTATTTTGATTGAGGAAGGATCTGAATCTTGGAATGAGGAATTTAAGAAAAGTTTTGTCGGCAGTCTCGATGCTGCTTCTCTATATAGGTATCTTATCTGGCTGTGCAGATCATACCGTGATGGGCACAGATGACAATCGCTTGCATATTGTATGCACTACGTTTCCACAATATGACTGGATGGCAGAGCTGATTCGGGGGAATGAGGCGCAGTTTTCACTGACGCTGTTGATGGACCAAGGCGGCGACCTGCATAATTTTCAACCGTCGGCGCTGGATATCGCGCGGGTGTCGGCGTGTGATTTGTTTGTCTATGTGGGGGGCGAATCGGACGTCTGGGTCGATGATGCCTTGAAGGAGGCGGTCAATCCAGATCTGCGCGTCATGAATATGATGGAAGCCATTCAGGGGCGGCTTGTCGAGGAGGAGCATGTGGAGGGGATTGATTCAGTCTGGCATGGCAAGGGCACGGATGGTCTGCATGGAACTGAAGAGTTAGAGGAAGAAGGTTTGCGGTTCAATGCGCACGAGATGCATGACCATGAACAGGAGTATGACGAACATGTCTGGCTGTCGCTTCGGAATGCAGAGCAGATTGTGGAGGGGCTTGCTGCGCAGCTGATGGCGATGGACAGCGAGAATGCACAGCTGTATCAAAGAAACTGTGACAGATATACCGCTGCGCTGCGTGCACTGGACATTCAGTTTGAACAGGCGGTGCGCGATGGGAACAGAGATACTTTGCTTTTTGCAGATCGGTTTCCGTTCCGGTATTTTGTGGAGGATTACGGACTGAACTATTATGCGGCATTTAACGGATGCAGTGCGGAGACAGAGGCGGGCTTTGGAACAGTGGCTTTTCTGACAGACAAGATGGAGGAGCTGGAGCTTGATTTTGTCATAGTGCTGGACGGATCAGATGACCGACTCGCGCAGGTCGTGATTGAGAATACACAGGCAGGAAATCAACAAATCTGTGTGCTAAATTCTTTGCAGTCCGTCTCCCGCAGGGAGATTGAGGCAGGGTTTCGTTATCTGAATGCGATGGAGGAGAATTTAAAAGTATTAAGAATGCTTTTGGCGTGATGGGAGGATGCAAGGTATGGCATACATTCAATGTGAAGATCTGATTTTGGGCTATGAGGGAACACCTGTTGCAGAGCATATCAGTTTTTCGGTCAATGAGGGGGATTATCTGTGCATTGTCGGAGAAAATGGTGCGGGCAAGAGCACCTTGATGAAAACGCTGCTGGGGCTGACACCGCTGATGGGAGGGCATATCGTGTATGGTGACGGACTGGAAGCACATGCGATTGGATATCTTCCGCAGCAGACCTTTGTGCAGAAGGATTTTCCGGCGTCCGTGTGGGAGATTGTCCTGTCTGGAACACTCTCTCAGTGCGGATGGAGACCGTTTTTTCAGAAAGCGCAGAAACAGCTTGCCGAGGAGAACATGCGCCGTATGGACATCTGGAATTTGAGAAAGGAGTGTTACCGCAATCTGTCTGGCGGACAGCAGCAGCGTGTACTTTTGGCGAGGGCGCTGTGTGCATCCTCCAAACTGTTGGTGCTCGATGAGCCGGTGACAGGACTTGATCCTAAAGTGACGGTGGAGTTCTATCATCTGATCAGGACTTTGAATCAGGAGGGATTGACGATCATTATGGTGTCGCATGACATTCATGCCGCGGTGAAGTTTGCCAGTCATATTCTGCATGTGGAGAAGGAGAAGTCATTTATTGGTACGACGAGAGCGTACAGAGCCAGTGCGTTTTGGAGAGAATTGGGAGGGGAAATCGTGTGAAGGAGTCAATGGGAATTTTGGAAACACTGCAATTTTATCTGACATATCCGTTTGTGCGGTACGCGCTCATTGTCGGGACATTAATCGCGCTCAGCGCCGCACTGCTCGGCGTGACATTGGTGCTCAAGCGGTTTTCTTATATCGGGGATGGCTTGTCCCATGTGGCGTTTGGGGCGCTGGCGGTGGCAACGCTCTTTGACCTTGGCAGCACTTCGGTGGTGGTGATGCCTGTGACCATTCTTGCCGCAATTTTGATTCTGCGGACAGGGCAGAATCCAAAGATTCATGGGGATGCGGCGATTGCCATGCTCTCTGTCGGATCGCTTGCTGTGGGTTATCTGGTGATGAATCTGTTTTCCACATCGGCAAATATCTCGGGGGATGTGTGCAGCACGCTTTTTGGTTCGACCTCGATCCTGACATTGACGAAAGCTGAGGTGTGGCTGTGCGTGGTGATGTCTGTGCTTGTGGTGGCAGTGTTTGTGTTTTTGTACAATCGTATCTTTGCCGTGACGTTTGATGAGAACTTTGCGAGGGCGACCGGGCTGAAGGCTGGCTTGTACAATAACCTGATCGCTGTAATCACAGCCGTCATAATTGTGCTTGCAATGAATCTGGTGGGATCGCTGCTGATCTCGGCGCTGGTCATTTTTCCAGCATTGTCTGCGATGCGTGTGATACAGAATTTTAAAGGCGTGGTGATTTATGCTGCGGTTTTGTCTGTTTGTTGTGCATTGGCAGGGATGGTGCTGTCTATATACTTCTCCACACCTGTTGGCGCTACGATCGTGGTGGCGAATATCATTGCGTTTTTTATCAATTGTCTGATTGGCAGGCTGGTAAGATAAAATCGGCAGTTCACGCGCTTTTTGTGGTGAACTGCCGATTTGGCTTTATAGATGTATATTTCGTTACGGTGTATTCAACACTGCTGAGAGCTGGTTGATACCGCCCTGAACGTCCTCCATATACTTGAGGATATTTTCCACACCGGCTGCCTGCTCCTCGGTGGATGCACTGATGTCTGTTGTATTCTGCACAGATTCCTGTGACATGTCCTCGACACTCTGCATTGCCTGTTGCAAACGGTCCTTGATGGCAATGATATTTTCAAGTTCCTCTTTTAACAGGCTGGTGACAGAAATCACTTCCTCGGAGGAGGTGAGCATATTCCTGAAGATTTCGATGGTATGGTCAAGCTTTTCGTTGGACTCCATCGCAATGACAGTGTTGTTGTCAATGACTTTGTTAATCTCTGCCACGCTGGTTATGACATCCTTTAAGATTGCGTCGATCTTGTGGGTAGCAGTAGCGGACTCGGCGGACAGGGAGTTGATCTCATCTGCCACGACTGCAAAGCCTTTGCCGGCTTCTCCGGCTCTGGCGGCCTCGATTGCCGCATTGAGTGCAAGGAGGTTGGTCTGCTTTGCGATCTGGCCGATGCTCTCGATGATCTCTACAATGGAGCTGGATTTCTGCGCCAGGAGCGTCACGCCTTCGGAGGCTGTCTTGGTGGAG
The DNA here is from genome assembly GCA_910586405.1 of uncultured Lachnospiraceae bacterium. GTDB lineage: Bacteria > Bacillota > Clostridia > Lachnospirales > Lachnospiraceae > COE1. The sequence goes on along the minus strand of CAJUII010000057.1, from coordinate 2,085 downwards.
GTGATGTTCTCCTCAAATTTCTTGGACAGTTCACGTATGGCACTGATACCTTCATCATTCTTGTCTTTTAACTGTTTGATAGTCTCCATTGTCTGTACGACCCGATCTTCGGAATCGATGATCTTATCATTGAGGTCATTGAAAATATCAAGGCTTCCTTTGACTTGGTCAATCTGTAGGTTCGCACTGTTGGAAATCTCTGCTGTGGACGCGGCAATGCCGGCCGTGCTCTGCTCAAAGTCATGTAGTGCATCATAGATTCTGGTGGAGGACTGCTGTACTTCGTTGACTGCCGTTTTGATATTCTGTAGCAGAGCTTTCTCCTCCGCTTCTTTTTTCTCCACTGCGGAGAACAGTTTATGTGCTCGGACAACGATAAATACGGCGACGACGACTGCAAGCACATAGACCATCCAGATGAAAATCCAGATAGAAAGCGTGTACATGGCAAAATATGCCTGGGGAAACAAAATCATCGCAAGGATATTCGCGATGAGCGTAGAGGCAGCACATACCTTGATGACAGACAGATCATAGTACGGCACTGCCATAAATAAAATCAGAAAATAGGCCTCCACCATCGCACCGAATACAGCAGGTGTGCCGACTACGATTGTCACGGCGCCCATGACAGGCAGGATGGATATATATAGATATTTGGCGTATTTTCCAAGTACCTTTTCAAATAGCTTGATCAGCAGGCTGCATCCGATCATGCTCAGGGCGAAGGCATCCCGCGTCTGCCCGCCGTTAAATAACAGCACATACACAAAAGCGACAACTGGTATGATGTCCATAAATATGAACATGATGAGGTTCATCTGTTTTTCCTCATTTTTTAATACTGCTAGATTCATATAAACACCTCTCTCTAAAAAAATATGTACAATCAAGCGGGGAAAAAAGCATTTCCCGAAACTAGTGGCAAGTGCACTAGCTGTAACATATTGATGACATTACTATAATACCTTTTTTTACCTTATTTATCAATTTCTTCTTAATATAGTGACATTTTTTGTATAATATCGTTATTAATGCACAAAAAAATCAGCGACTATAACCGCCGCTGATCAAATTATTTCTTTTTATTTTTGATAATCTTGAAAATACTAAAGCCGGCCACTATGACAAAGGCAATAGTGAGGATTAAGTCAAGAGCCTCGTACATTTCTTTATACCTCCAATCTGAATTCTTTTGACATTATTTTAGCATATCTGCGCAAATATTACAACATTTATTATGAAACAAGTTCCCAATACTTTCTATAAATATATTGGGATTTGATTTTTTTGGAAAATTACATAAAATTTTGTTTATTTTTCTTCATAAATATTTGAGAATTACTTCTAAAAAGAAGAAGGAGTCATGGAAAAATTACTTTTTACATAATATTTATAGAGTCCTATCTATGTGGAGAGTAGGTATGAATGCGAAATATGGAAATGTCACAACAAAAATCCTGACGATTCTGTTGGTGCTGGCAATGGTCATGGTGGCAAGGGAATCGGCGCAGTTTGTGAGTACGCTGGAGGAACATGCGAGGAGGACATTTCAAAAAAACGGCGAGGAGATCACGATCGTGGTGGATGCTGGACATGGAGGCATCGATCCTGGCAAGATTGGTGTAAACAATGCGCTCGAAAAGGATATCAATCTGGCAATTGCCCTGAAGCTCGAGCGCAATCTCAAGGAGAATGGTATCCATGTGGTGATGACTAGGACAGATGACAATGGTTTGTACAAGGAGAGTGATACCAACAAGAAAGTCCGTGACATGAAAAATCGTCTGGAGATTATCGAGGAGGCGAAACCGACGTTGGCGGTCAGCATACATCAAAACAGTTATCCCGACCCTTCTGTGAGCGGGGTTCAGGTCTTTTATTATAAAGATTCCGTCAAGAGCAGGGAAGCGGCAGAGATCATGCAGGCACAGATGATTCGAACCTTGAAACCGGAGAAGGAGCGCGTGGCGAAGGACAACGGAAGCTATTATCTGCTCAAAAAGACGTCGGTTCCGATTGTGATTGTGGAGTGCGCCTTCATGAGCAACCCGACAGAGGCGGAGCTATTGACACAAGATGAGT
>CAJUII010000056.1 GCA_910586405.1 uncultured Lachnospiraceae bacterium | reverse complement strand
TTTCCCATTTTCTGATAGATTGATTGTCATTATCTTACCACAAACACGTATACAATGAAACTAATTTTAAAAAAGTGAATGTAAAATAATCTTTTCACATTCACTCTCTTGAACCCCTATAATAAATCTTTTGTCTCTATATTATAGATCGACAGGTACACAGACACCACAGCCGCCACAAGCAGGATTCCATAAAACGGGATACTGTTCACCAGTGTCGCCCCACCAATATTACCCTGCGTGAAACAGACAATGAGAACTGACGCAACAATCGCTGCCTTGGAGGATTTCATCTTTAAACCAATGGGCAGTGCGATAAAACTAATACTTACCATCGCCGCCGAGCTAAGTACAATGTCAAGCCAGAAGGACAATTCCCCGATTGGTATGCTCTGCGCGGTTATGCCCATGAAGGATTTTGATAGAACCAAAGCAATATAAATCACAATTTTACTTGTCACCATTGCCAGAAAATTAAAAATCCACACCGCACTGACCTTTGCCAAAATAATCCGCTTACGCTCAATCGGATAAGAAAACATGAGGTTCATCATCTTTTTTTCATAAGCACCCACAATATATGCTGCAATCATTACACCGGCAAAAACGATGTAGGACGCATGGATAAAGAGCGCCACGGAACTGTCCAGCATTCCTTTTCCGTACATCTCCACTGTCTCCTGCGTCTCCAGTTCCCCCGCTGTCATCAGCATAAATACCAGAAGGACAGCCGTTGTTATCGCCGCATCTCGAATACTCTTTAAAATATTATTTTTCTTCCATTCCAATCTTATCAGCTTTATCATCACTTTTCACCCTCCTCTGTCATTTTCAGGAAATAGTCCTCCAGACTTTCTGATTTCCTCCCGATAAAGTCTATTGCCACATCATTCAATGCCAAGGTCTTTGACAGCGCACTCGTCTGTATGTGGTCATCATAAACGCGGATATGCTGTTCGTCAACCACCTTGAAATTCTTGAGAGCCATCTTGTCAGCCAGCACATAAGCCGCCCGTTTCGTATCTGCCACCGCAAGCTCAATGTACGCGGTATTCATTTCTGAAATCTCCTGTATGGAAATTTCCCGCATCATTTTGCCGTGTGCAATAATGCCAATCGTGTCCGCAATGCTCTCCACCTCCGAGAGCATATGGCTGGAAATGATAATTGTTATCCCGTATTCCACACACAGCATCTTGAATAAATCCCGCAGTTGTTTCATTCCGGCGGGGTCAAGACCGTTTGTCGGCTCATCCAACACCAGAAGCTCTGGTCTGCACAGGATTGCGCGGGCAATGCCAAGACGCTGCTTCATTCCCAGCGAATACTGCTTTACCTGCTGCCCGCCAGCCTCCAGAAGTCCGAGCATCTTGAGCGCATTATCCACACTGCCCGGCGTGTGATAACCCATATATTCACAGTGCAGCTTGAGGTTTTCCCTGCCGCTCATATGCTCATAAAAGCATGGAAACTCGATGATACCTGCCATTCTTTTGAGCACCTCATAGGAAGTCGGTGTCAGCTTCTCCCCAAACAGCTCGATTGTCCCATAAGTCGGTTTCCAGAGATTTGTGAGCATCTTCATCACCGTCGTCTTGCCTGCGCCGTTCGGACCGAGAAACCCGTAGATCTCTCCCTTTTTTACATGGAGGTTGATATCCTTTACAAGCTCCTTGCCATTCATGATTTTCGTCAACTGATTTGTCTGTATGATATTTGTATTTGACATGATAAATGCCTCCTTTCCCTTGCGTTGTGATACCTGAAACGGGTTCCGTCACGCTCTATTGTTATCATAGCAGGTTATATTTTCAAAACTGTTGACTAATTCTTACAAATTTCTTTCGCACGCCTGTTTCAATATCGTTTCCATGATAAGTCACAAATTTATTTGCTGTGTTCACTTCGATTTATTTTTCTAAAATACATTCTACCAATTTTTGTCCTTTTGTGCCATAATAACTATAAGCTCATTGCTGCGCTATTTGTTTTAAGAAAGGAAGTTCTCTTATGCAGGCTCATATCGTCGTAAAAACCGTACTGATCAATCACGCTCTGGGAAAAGCACTGCTCATACGCCGAAACCCTGATGATTTCGGAAACTGGGAAGGCCCGGGCGGCGCTGTGGAAGAAAATGAAACGCTGGAGGAAGCGATTATGCGGGAAGTTCTCGAGGAAACAGGACTTGCCGTGACTCCTGAACGGCTCTTATATGCTTCATTGGATGAAATTCACGAAAAAAAGATTGTCTTTCTTGTCTATCTTTGTTCCACAACAGATGAAAATGTCCGCCTGAGCGGTGAACATGTCGAATACCGCTGGGTGGACAAAACAGAATGTGAAAAAATGCTCCGAGGCGGCATTGCCAAGGATTTTAAAAAATATGGGGTGTATGAACTGGAGTGGTAGTCAAATGCACTACAAAACTCAGCGCCGGGAATATTTGCAGTTAAACGCTGATATTCCCGGCGCTGAGGATTAGAACAGTACAGCCACGCCCGCCGCGTCCACAGCCGTATGTTCCATAGTTGTCACAGATTCCGCTCGTCTCTTTTCTTTAGCAGCTGCGAAGTATCTAGTGCCTCCTCGGACTGTCCGCGTTTCTTTTTCTGTTTTTTCTTCTGTCCAGCTTTTGCTGTTACTTTCCCGACAGGCTGCTCCTGTGTTGTATCTGTCTTTGATGACATCTCTGTCATATTTCCGCGCTGTTCTTCATCAGCTGTATTTTCATTGTCCTGAACTTTATTGTGTCTGACGACGAATCGTAATGACAGCCATTTGGGCGCATACTGGAAGCGCCGCATCGCCACATCCGCTAGAAACAAACCAATCGCCAATGCCAGCAGCCAGTTTGTCAACAGATAACGCTCCCTTGTTCCTGCTAAAATACGCTTCCAGACATTCTCTTTCTCTGTGACAACCTTTCCATACTGTTCTGCAAACTTTAGATACGAATCCGTACTCACATCAAACTTATACTCGTCCGAAAATTGAACTGCGGCAGCAGTCGTCATATATCGTTGAATTTCTCCGCCCTTTGTCCGCCGAATATTAAAATGGTATAAACCTGTCTGCGGTGTGGAAAGTTTTGCAGTATAGCTCCCCGGCGCAGTTGCATGAAGCTTCTCCTCTGTCGTCTCTCCCTTCGGATCGATCACTGTCACCAGAATCTCTGTTTCACTGTCATAGTCCTTTGCCTGATATGCAATCTCTGTCTGCTCTCCTGATGTCACCACATCCACACGGTCCTCACCCATCGAGGCATTTCCAGCAGCGTAATCCACAATCCGTTTCCATAGCTGCACATAATCCTCCTGCCCTGCGAAAGCGCCGCTCCAAGCTCCTGTGACATCGCTGTTCCATGCCACAGTCCTACCCAGTCCATACTGCCAAACTGTGAGAATCGGGTCTTTCTTTTCACCTGAAACAATCAATGGATTGGACGCAGTCTTTGGCGTCGCGGCAATATATCCATTTAAAGTCGGCCAACCCTGTGCAAAGAGTCCGCTTATCAGCTCATGTCCCCCCTGCACTGCCAGCGAAAATACTCCATTTTGAATATAACTGTCACTTCCCAGAAAGACCTCCTGTGCAAAAATCCTTGGAATATCACTGGACACATCTGCATAGTAATACCGCCCTTTGCAGCTGTCAGCTAAATGCTCCAGCAGGTTTATGTCCGCTCCATCTCCCACTGCCACCGTCGAGAGTGTGATACCATTGTCTGTATACTCACTGACAATATCCGAATAATCGTGTGTTTCTCCCATCCCATCTGTCAGAAGCACAACGTGCCTGACCGATACATCACTCTGTGAAAGCACCCTGCACGCCTCTTGCAATGCTGGTTTGATCGTCGTACCACCACCCTCTGTGATTTGTCTGAGCTCATCCCGGATTGTCTGCTTGTCATCTGCTTTCCGAAGCGCCGTCTGCCAATGATACTGGTTATCAAAGGTCAAAATGCCTACATAATCTGAATCACTCAGATTATCAACTGCCACTTCTGCGGCGCGAACAGCCATATCCAGATTGCTGATCCGTCCACCGTCCACAGATCCACTCATGCTGCCAGAGCGGTCAATGACCATGACCATAGCCATCGAAGGCATCTCGTTGAAACTTCTCAGCTGCATATCCACTGGCAACACTGTCTCAAGCACTGTATCGCGGTATCCTCCCAGTGCAAAACTGTTTTCTCCACCGCAGCAGACAAAGCCACATCCATAATCTTTCACATAAGCTTCTAGGTTTTGCAGGAATCCTTCAGGCAGTTCATCAATATATGTATCGACCAGCATGATCGTCTTGTATTCTAACATAGCGTTGATATCATCCGGCGCGTTTAATGTCGAAACAATCCTGTAGTCACAGCCTGCCGCCTTCAAGACAGAGGCAAAGCCGGAGGCGTTGACATCCTGTCCAGCAATCACAAGCACACCAGGCGGTGTCTCCACAATCGAATATGCATTATAGAAGTCATTCTCTGCACAGGTATCACCCTGCGCCTGAACCTGTATTCTTAGATTTTCCATAGCACTGCTGCCAGTATCTGCCCCAGCCTGCGCTCCAAATACAAAACGATTGCTTCCTCTGTTGAGATGCACACTGTTTGCCGCGGTCTGACGGCTTCCATTGTAGAGCGCAATGACTGCATCGGTATCATAATTGCTCTCCACCAGCACCGTAATCGAATATTTATCGCCGGGATGCAGGTATGCTGGAAGAACTACGTTATCAATATAGGCATCTGGCGTTTCCTCCTGTTCATACAAGATCGTCAGAAATTCCGCGCGGCTCGCCGTCAACGCCTGTGCCATATTTTGAATATCGCCTCTTGTCTCTTTGCCATCTGTAAGCATCACCAGCCGTTTACTGTACTCTGCCGGAATCATCATCAACGCCTTCGATACCGCATCCTCAAAGTTCGTTGCGCTCGTCTCCGGTACAGTCATCAGCCCTGCATAGCGCCGCTCTCCTGTCAAAAACTGCTCCACCAGCGTGTTTTTACCAAAAGTCACAATACCATAAACATTTCCCGAGGGCATACGGCTGACCGTTTCCTCCAGATAATCCTCCATCTTTTCAAAATTCGTCTCGTTACTATTGGAACAATCCACCACAAATACCGTCGCCGTCTGACTGCTTCCCCGATAAATTCGTATGCCAGCCAGCGCAAGCAGCAAACAAAACATCAATATACCTCTGACAACTAGGTAGAATTTACCTCGATAGCGCATTTGACGCACATAGACAATCCACTCCACCACTAACAGCACAATCGCCACGATCAAAAAAAGATTTCTAAGCGTCCGCTTTACCTTTTGTATGCCAAGTCCACCCACACCGCTGACAGATGCCGCTTCCTTGCGCCCATCCGATTCTGTTGCCGTTTGAAAACGCACCACATAAGATTCCTGATAGGTTTCATTGCCGATACTGTAAAGTCCCGCTTGGGCTGGGCGGCTGTCAAACTGCGTCCTGTCCAGCTCCGCCCATGGCTGTAGCGCAATCTCTTCCCCCGCATAACAGATCTGTGAAGAGAGCCATGACGTATCCGTAAGGTAAATCATCGCATTTGCAAGAAAGACCGGAAATTCTGCTCGCAGCGGAAAATCCGACTCGCGAATGTCAAATCCTACCACAACCTCCCTGTGTCCATCCACTTCCCTATAGTAACCCACACAATTTCCATCGTATTCCAGAAAGCTCTTCGCCCCTTCTGGCAGCGCAAAACAATACGCAGTATTCACGCCCACTGTAAACCCGGACAACCCTGTGGTCAAATCGCAGTCTGTCATATCCAGCACCACGTTTTCAAGCGTCTTTGTCACTGTCTCGCCTGCCGCCCCAAATATCAACCTGTTGGTATCTGTCATCTGAGGCTTCACTCCCGCATCGTAGATCACGACATTGTATTCCATCTCAGTAAACGGAGTCCGCATCAAGGTCTGATCGTCGTGGTTCAGCGCATCATCTGTCTCTGCCTTCGCAATGCTTTCACCTGTCACAGCCAGATACGCTTTTTCGAGAAATGTATTTCCCCTGCCGACAAGCAGGCCATCAATCAAATGCTGTTTTCCTTTTACCGCCTGAGAGACATTATCCCGTGCAAGGCTGTCATGTGCGCCCCCTGCAAAGGAAATCCCATCGAGACAGGAACTGAGCACCTGCCCTTGCCATTTCACTGCATCAAACAGACAGAAGGCACTCTCAGAAGGCGCAAGGCGCATTTGTTTGAGCGCAATCACCTGCCCGTCAGCATCCTTCCCATCATATAAACTGACATCCAGCGAAGCCTCTGTATCGCTGTAATTTGTCACGCTCACCAGCACATCATACAGACCGTCCTCCCGTCTGGTATATACGGTGTACTCATTGGCAATATTTTCAGACGAGGCTCCCGCCACATAGAGTTCTTTTCCGCCGGTGCTTCGCAGCGCCTCAAAATCTGACGCGCCTTCACCATCCGTACAGACAATGAGCTCCGCAGCGTCCTGATCTGTCTCACCCATCAATGTATCAAGCATATTCTGCGCCGACTTAAGACCTCCGCCGCTGTCGCTGCACGCAGTCTGCTGTAACGAGCGCACCAGACTGTCAGTGTCCGTGAGATCCACTGCGCGCAGTTTCACACCAGCCGCATCTGCTGTCACAATCGAAAACTTCGTATTTTCAGTATTTCGCACAACCTCACAGGCATATGCTATCGCCTCGTCTAAGCGGCTTTTGCCTGAACCGTCCACATGCTGCATACTCCCGCTTGTATCCAGAAGCAGTATTTTTCTCCCGCCGTACTGCCCATCCGCTCTGAGAAACGGCGACATCAATGCCAGCACAAGCAGGACTGTAATCAAAATCTGTAGATACATCAATATATTATGAACGAATTTTTCTAAAAAGGTTTTCGACTGCTCATTTTTCAACAGCATCTTCCATAAGAGATTGGAAGATATCTGATAATCCTCTCCTTTTGGCTTGAGCAGATATAACATGATGATGACTGGCACTGACGCCAGAAAAAAAAGCGGCCATAAACTCTCAAATATCATATAATTTCCTTAAATCCTCAAAAATCAATTTGTCAATCTCCCTCTCCGTGCTACAGATTGCATAATGTGCGCCTGCTTTCGCACACGCGCGTCGCAAGCCAGACACAAATACCTGTAAAGCAGCGTCGTACTCCCGGATACTGGCAGCATCCAAGGTAAGACTCAGCACACTTTTTTCCTCCATGTCAATCAAGTTTTTCGTGCCTGTCAGCCCCACCGAAAGCTCCTCGCCTGCCAGCACGTGCAAAAGCACTGTCCTCTGCTTTCTGTAGTTCAAATAACGCAGCAATTTAGCCAACGCTTCGGACTCCTGTTCCACAAATACATCTTGCAAAAAATCACTGATTATGATGGCCACGCCTGCCCCTCTTGCCGGAAGCCTCCTGACCGCCTCCTCGATGTCCACCCGTTCCTCGAATGAAAGCCGAGACAAAAATCCAGTCAGCATTGGCAGTGACTTTTTCCCACTGCCAGCCATAAAAGGCTGCTGCATATTTTGCATATCATAGAGCACCACCCGGTCCATATTGTTCAATCCCATATAGGCAAGTGCTGCCGCAAGCATACAGGCAAGCTCTCCCTTTTTCTTCACTCCATAATCCATCGATGCACTCGTATCTATTAAAATAGAAACAACGGCTTCCTTCTCCTCCATGTACTCCTTTACATACAGTCTGTCCAATCGTCCATATGCATTCCAATCAATGCGCCGGATGTCATCACCTGGCATATACTCGCGGAAATCTGAAAACTCTGTGGAAGATCCTTTCTGCATCGACTTGCGGTTTCCTGCCATATTCATGAGGGACTTGTAGCCCATCGCCAGCCGCAGTCTGGAAAGCCTGTCAAAAAAAGCTGCATCCAGCATCATATCTTTTTATCCTCCAAAATTCTCTGAATGATCTGATCCTCGTTGACCCCCTCACTGATTGCATCAAAGCTCAGTAATATACGATGTCTGAGTACAGGATATGCCATCTCCTTCACATCCTGAAACGAGACATTGAATCGTCCCTCCAAAAATGCCTTTGCCCGCGCTGCGCGAATCATAGCCTGAGCAGCTCTCGGGCTTGCTCCCTCTCTAATGTGGGTATTGGGCGTATGCGTCGCCATCACGACTTCCAACAGATAGTCCATCACAGCATCTGCTATGGGAATCTGACTGACCAAAGCCCGCGCCGAAAGCAGTCCCTGCGCGTCTAATTGTCTCTGAATGTCAGGAGACTGCATCCCCTCTGTCAGTTCAACAATCCCCCTCAGTTCTTCCTTCGAGGGAAAGCGGACTAATATCTTAAACATAAAACGATCTAACTGCGCCTCCGGCAACGGATAAGTTCCCTCATTTTCAATCGGATTCTGCGTAGCAAGCACCAAAAAGGGTTCTGCGAGCACATGACTGTCATTTCCGACAGTCACCGTATGCTCCTGCATCGCCTCAAGCAGCGCGGACTGGGTTTTGGGCGTGGCACGATTGATCTCATCCGCCAGCACCAGATTTGCAAAAACAGGTCCGCGCTCAAAGGAAAATACACTCCCCCGCTCATTTTTGATAATAATATTCGTCCCTGTCACATCGCTTGGCATCAAGTCCGGCGTAAACTGGATTCGTTTGAACGACAGGTCAAAGACCTTCGCGATCGTGCTGACAAGCCGGGTCTTGCCCAGTCCTGGCATTCCCTCCAACAATACATTCCCCCCAGTCAACATGGCAATCATCACCTGACGGATGATCTCGCGCTGACCGATCATTCCCTTTTGAATCTCCAACTCACAGGCTGCGACCCGCTGTGCCATATACCCTGGATTTTGCAACAGACTTTTATCCAATATATCCATATCTTTGTCTCCTTTTATCATCATTGGTTAAAGCTCGAAAAATACTGTTTGATCACTTCTTCCATTCCACTAGGATACCGCCCCGCAGCAATTCCTTCGTAAGCCTTCTGCTCATAATTTCCCAAAACAGCCTCGTGGGACATGTGAACGCCCTCCCAGCTCAGTCCATTCTGAGCCCGAAAATACGTTGAATCCTCATGATTCACTGCATTTCCTGTAAGATTTTCTGTGTCGGCGATATCATTTGGAATACTGACATAGTCATGCGGTGTATTGCTGCTGCCTGTCCCTCTGCCATCTCCCTGCTGGCCGCCTTGACTCTTATCACCATTTTGTCCATTCTGTCCATTTTGACCTCCGTCACCATTTTGTCCATCCTGACTCCCATCACCATTCTGTCCATTTTGACCTCCGGCGCCGCTCTGCCCATCCTGACCTCCGTTACCATTTTGACCGTTTGGACTCCCAGCGCCGTCCTGTCCGCCATTTTGGTCGTTTTGGCTGCCATTACCGCTTTGTCCGTTTTGATTCGAACCAGACTGCATACTGTCGCCTTCAGCAAGCTCCATGCCTCCCATCGTCTGCATTTTTTCTGCCAATGCCTGCATAGATTCCGGCGTCATTGTCGAGACTGAAGCGCCATTTTGTAACTGCTGTGCCAGTGCTGCAAGCTCACTGCCCATCGTGCCATATTTATATTCCAGTTTGTTGGATGCAGCCGTAAGCTGCTCCGATGAAACCGCCTGCTCACACTCCATCTGTGAAGATTCCAAGCGCTCGATCATCTCCTGCAAAGCCGCTTTATGTTCCTGAGACAAGTCCTGCTGCGCAAACTCCTCAAGAGAATCGACAAGCTCCTCGATCTCCTTTGTCTTCTCTCTCGCCTCCTGCCTGACTGCATGTAGTTCCTTTGCGCGTTCCTTCACCGCAGATGGCAGCAGCGCCAGAACCGGCATCACTGACAGCAAAACAAGGAGCAGCACCATTTTCTTCCACGAGGGGAACAGCGGAATACGAATCCGATCTCGATAAAGTGAGAGCTGGCTCATGGCGTCATCCCTCTGAAACTCGATCAAAGCGCCCTCCTGCCCAATGTTTTCATATGCTGTGACAATCCGCTCCTCAAAGCCAAATCTATCCATCACCAGCGCAGTCTGCCGCATCGAGGTCCGCTTCACAAATGCAGTCAAAACTGCAGTCAGAAGCGCCACAAGCAGTGCCAGCACAGAGTAAAGGGCAGCATCATAAAACGGAACCACAAACGCTGCTGCCTGAAACAAAATCCCCACGCCGGCACCAACGTACAATGCCATAATTGATTTTTGAATCACATCTGCAATGTTGAGCCTGCGCTGAAACGACCTGATAATCCTTATCAATTCTCTTTGTCCCATTGTATCCTCCTCATGCCTACTATTGATTTCTTCTGCCCGCCTTCCTGCCAGACGACGCTCTCAGCGGATCTATTCTCCACGCTGTAAGCAAAATAAACAAAAATGATACCAGTAAGATACATCCTGCGGAGAGAAACATCCAGATTTTCCCCTGTGCAAAACTATAAGTCAAAAATCCGACATCCGTTCTACTAAAGTGCATACCTCCCGTATTTCCAAAAAGAGAGTCTCCTGTGAGAATCTGCATGAAAAACTCCTCATAAAACATAAATGGGTTAAACAATAACGGCAGCAGGGATTCCCCTAAGTACTGACTTTTCGAGAACCAGATAACCCGCACCAACAATGGTATTACCGTCAAAATATTCAACAGAAAATACGTGATAAAAGAAAGAATTACCGCAGAGATCGATCTCTTGCACAGCGCGGAACACAAGATTCCTATACTCCCCGCGAAAACGGACAGGAGAATGACCGCCAGCACAAAATATAACAACACGCTCCAACGAAGTCCCCCCACCACAAAAGACAACGCCATAATGGGCAAACTACCTATCACATAAAATAAAATACGAATCACGGCAGATGCCACTTTGCCAAATACAATAGACAGCGGCGACATACAAGTAGTCATCATGAGATCAAAGGTCTGACGCTCCTTCTCCCCCGAAATGGACGCCGCTGTCATAATTGGCACAATCAGCGCAACGATACACACTTGCGATACCGCGAGAACCGGAAATAGATTGACCAAATCTTGATAGACATTCCCATTGCCGTAATAACTATCAACGCTGGATTGGATTGACAGCAGTCCCAGCATGAATGCCAGTGTGAGCACTGCCTCATAGGCAAATAATCCCCAACTAAACCGCATACTGCGCGCCGTCACCTGCAAATCCTTCTTAACAATTGGATTCAACTGCACTCTCATTGTTCGCTCCCTCCCGTCAACTGCATAAACAAAGACTCTAAGTTTCCTTCCTCCTTGTAGAAACCTGTTAGAACAACCTCTTTTTGGATTAATTCGCCAATCAGAACACTGATTTCCTCATCGGTGCCGCTGTTTGTGATAATCACTTCGTTTTCTCTGACAGACTCCACTGCAACTCCCGCATGTTCCTGCAGCATCCGCACCGCAGTCTCCATGCCTGATGAAATCTGTATATGGATGCGTCTTCCTCCTGAAATCTGGTACATGATCTCCTCAATGCGCCCGGCTGTAATTAACTGTCCATGATTCATAATACCAATACTAGTGCACATCTCCGAAAGTTCAGAGAGGATGTGGGAGCTGATCAGAATTGTCTTCCCCATTGAATGAAGATTTTTCAACAGTTCCTTCATCTCTACCCGCGCTCTGGGATCCAGCCCGGAGCTTGGTTCATCCAACAGCAGAAGCTTGGGATTGTGCAGCAATGCTCTCGCCACACACAACCGCTGCTTCATCCCGCGAGAGAGCGTGTCCACATAGTCCTCTTTTTTGTCCGAGAGATTGACCAATTCCAACAAATCATCTGTCAGCTTGGCAATGTCTCTCGAGTACATCCCATACATAGAGCCATACAAATCCATATATTCGCGTACCTTTAGATTATCATACACCCCAAAGAAATCCGGCACATATCCAATCATGCGCTTCATCTCCTTGCTTCCCACAGCGCCCTTCACATTGCCAATCTTAACCGACCCGCTAGTTGCTCTGAGAAGTCCGCAGACCATGCGGATTGTCGTTGTCTTGCCCGCACCGTTTGGTCCCACAAAGCCAAATAAATCCCCCTCTGGAATGTGCAGTGACAACTGTCTGACCGCTGTGAAAGAGCCATATTTTTTCGTCAGATTATTTATGTATAACAAAAGTTCACCCCCCTACTGAACTGCATAGAGACATCCGTATGCCTCCTCGCTGCAGTTGTCATCAACAGCCTTTTCCCAGTTTCTTGTCACTCCAACAATGATCGTCCTGTTCGAATTCATACCTGAGTAAGCCGTGGCGACTGCCATTCCTAACGCTGCAATCATATCTATATCTTCTTTTCGCTCTTGATCATAATAATTATTCATAAAATCATACAAATACACTTCAATTGGTGTTCTTGAATGACCGAACCCGTTAAAAACTTTTTTGGTTTGTTCCAAAACACAAGTCCCCCCTGCCGGCAGATTGCGGTACACAAAGAGCATATCATTGCAAATGACTGCAAAGTATTCAAAATCCCACGCAGTCTCATTCGTCACAGTTCCTTCGATTCCCTGTATATCATAAGACACTTGGCTCTGAATCGTACCTTTCACGGTTTCTTTGCCTCCTCCCGCAAGGAAATACCCATCATCAAATGCGTTGTTTGGATTCATGCCAAACAACAGCTTATCTCCCTCCTGTTTGATCTGATAATAGCTGTTCTTATCACTGTTGTAATAATTGACCTCTACCAACGGACCCACAAACTCAAACGCATCTGCCAGCTGTAAGTCCCACTCCTTATATCCCGCATCATAACAATGCATATACGTCAGGCTATTCTGATCTGTCAGATTCTCAACCTCCACAGAAAACACTCTGGTACTTGCAACCTCAAATCCTCTCCCTGCGATATAGACCAGAAATATGCCAGCCACTGCCGTTATCGGCACTGCTATCCAATAAAGCTCTCTCTTCTGGAGCATACGCAAAATGAAATAGAGAACAGGTCCCGCAAAGACCACATAGACAGCTACAATCACCCCCAGCAAACCGAAATGCAGATGATCACCACTGTTTCCAAACATATTGATGATTCTCCGAAAAACATAGGAATCATTGCTTACTGTCCCCGTATAGGAATACTTCCCATATCGGGAATCTGATATCTTACTCACCTCATCAAGAATCTGCTCCGTAAAGTCCTCCTGTGTGTAACCGTTCTGAAATGCGGATGCATCCAGTCTGCCAAGCTCTGACAGCGCATACGGCAGAATCCCGACAGCGCCGTGTCCCCATTCGCAGGTAAACGCCTGACTGTAATTTTTGTCATTATACAAGTTCTTCCTGTCATAGAGCTCAGCAATCGGAAGCTGGGATAAATCCACACCATGCGCCTGTCCACTCAGACTTTCGCCTGGATTATGAACCTCTGTACACTCCATCTCCAAAAACGTCAGCCCGCTCAGCGTATCCTCCGCAAAACTTCCCGTTCCGACAATCAGGATTCCCCCTGCGCTGACCCAATACTCGATCTGCCTCAGTACATCCCCTGATAGAATGCTTGTGTTGTAGTGGTCTATAACCAAAAAAGTCAGCTTATCAAGCATGTCAGAAATATGATCTTGATCCAGCCGCTTTAGCTTGATCGGAAAATCTGTCCGCTCAAAAGTCAGCTCTCTTCCGCCCATATCCAAATAGGTAAGCGCTGAATATTCATCACTCAAAATCCCCATTGACAGGACACTGGCTCCGTCTGTCAACAATCGATTCAGCACCTTCCCGTCAGTTATGACCGACCTGTTATCCAGAAAAACCAGCTTCATGGGGTCCTCAATGTGCTCAACACTCCTTTTCGGCACACGGACAATATACGTTTTCGTACTGCCCTGCGGCAGCGACAGCCGGGTGTCATAAGAACAGTCATAAACCTCGTCGTATTGTGAACCATTCAGCAAGAGCCGCACAGTCCCCTCCCAATCTTCACCGAGATTCTCAATCGTAAACTGGATATCATAAGTATCCTTGTCCTGTGGCAGCAAGTTTGCCTCAACATCAAAACGATGTTCGTCCGCATAGACTGTCATTGCCATTTTGCCTGACAGCAGACAGCAGATGAAAATGCCAAAGACAAGAACTGCCTCCAAAACATGATGCAACTTTGTTCTTTTTTTCATATATAACCATCCTTTGTATCGTATTATATGCTCTCTCCAGCACTCCGCCATAAATGCAGTATTGTACTGAATGTAAACAGTTATCCATATACATAGTATACAAAATGATACCAAAAATAGCAATGTATATTAATCGAGTAGGGGAATAACCTTCTCCCCTACTCCCGCGCCGGGCGTCCGTCAGCTTCTGCTGACATTGTTCCTTTGGACGCCCATGTGCACAAAAGGGATAAGTCCAATGACTTATCCCTCCCTAAATCGACATACACTGTCCAAAATATTTAAATTCTAACCGCGCCAACTGCCCTGATATTCATGGGATAAACATTGCTCTCGCCCACATACTGCGCTATGTACCGCACATAATTGTCCGTCTCAGCAAGCGGAACCAAACACATGATAACCCCTGCAAATCCACCGCCATGCACACGGCATACACCGTCTCCAATGCCTTTTAAAAACAGCTCTGTGAGTGCCAATGTCGTTGTAATCTTTTGCTCCTTGCAATCCTGTAACGAATAGCAGTTCTGCAACAGCTCCCATGAGGATGTGCCTGACTCCTTGACCAGTTTCAGCACGGTGTCAATATCCTCCTTCTCAATCGCTGCTGCCATCTCGTCCACCCTTCTGTTCTCCTCAAAGAAATGAATCGCGCGCAGTACTGCCCTGTCATTTGAGATTTCATTGACATGCGCGAGCAGACTGTCAAGATCTGTCTCACACAACAGCTCCACACCAAGCGCCTTCGCCGCCTCTTTCATTTCATTTGGAATCCCAGAATACTCCTCGCTCAAATCCGCATGTCCCTTTCCAGTATTCACAATGACAAGACGATATCCCTTTTTCTCAAAGGAGAAAGCAAGCGGTCTGTAATCCGGCTGACTGCCATTTGCAAAGTCAAAGAGCACAGGGCCACCCACTGCACATGCCATCTGATCCATCATGCCTGACGCCTTATTCCAGTATACATTCTCAGAGTACTTGCCAATCTTCGCATAGTCGGCACAGCTCATCACACCGTCATTAAAGAAATGATTGATGATCGTACACACCAGCATCTCAAACGAAGCCGATGAACTAACCCCGGCTGCCGCGATCACATTCGTGGACACATACGCATCAAATCCACTAACCTGAAATCCGAATTTCTGTGTCCCCTCCATCATACCTGCAAGAAGCGCCACAGTCCCACTGCCCTTGACAACACTTTCAAGCGCATCGAGATCCACAACAATTTCCTTATCATAGCCTTCACTTGTAATGCGAATCACATTGCTGTTATTGGGAAGCGCTGCACCGATCGTATCCAAATCAATACTTCCCGCAATCACCTTGCCGCCGTTATGGTCTGTATGATTGCCGATGATCTCCGTCCTTCCCGGCGCGGTGAAAAACTCAGCCTCGTCATGTCCATACTTCTCCTTGAACTGTTCTGCCAGCGCCCTGAAACGCTCCGCGCTCTTGATACCTTCTCCGTAGACCTTTTCCAATCTCTCGCTGCTTGGGATGTTCATTTTTCTTCCTCCTTCATATAATTTCTTTCCTTTAATAAATGATATCTCTATCTATTCATTCTCTATTATACATCAAACTGTTTCAAAATCCAATGAATACCTTTGGCAATGCGCAAATCAGGATTCGTGAAATGTCCGCCTCGGTTCCACTCCAAAATCCCTTTTCGATATGCCTGTTCCCCGCAGAGCAACGCATATGTTTTCGTCGTACAATCTTTCACCGTTGACAATCGCTTTTGTCTGGTCTTCTCCTCTTTGTCACCCAGGCTCAGATAAAGATATTCCATTTCCTGATTACAACTATTCCAATTTTTTTGCCTTTTGCTGACTGTGGCTGCCCACTCCTGCATGAAGTCCAACCACCCCTCATACCATAGTGAGCCCGAACAACTGACTGCTCCTGCGAACAGATCACACTTACAGTATACCCACAGACTAAAAAGCCCTGCAAGAGAATATCCGACTGGAAATCGGGCAATTTCAGACATCTCCCTCTCAACAGACGGCATACAGTATTCTGTGAGCCACCTAAGCGTATCCACTGCCTTCCCTCCAAAGGCATCCTTTCCAAAGACAGCCTCCGCTTTCCAGAGAGAAAAATCATCATTCCAGTTCTCAGTCTCATATGCTGTGAAAAGAAATCTGGCACTTGGCATATGCTCTTTCAAATATGACACAACTGTCATTATATTATCTTTGCTGTCCCTGTTGACCCCCCAGTAAAATACCGGCATACAGCCCGCAGTTTTTGCCCCGTTTGGGTGATGTTCTTGTTGGTACACATGGCACCTTTTGCCGTGGATTGTGATTGTAGTCAATTGGTCTGTCATATGCTGCCAAGTTCCTCCTTCATTTGTCCTTTAACGCCGATTCGACCTCCGCCAGATTTTTCGTTTCTCAGCCTCTTGGATCAGACTTTCCCGGAAATCAGGATGTGCGATAGAGATCAGCGCCTCCGCCCGCTCCCACGTGGAGCGCCCCTCCAGATTGATCACACCGTACTCTGTTGCCAGAAAATAAACCTGGCTCCTCGGTGACGTGATGATATCCCCATCAAACTGCGGCCGGATGCGCGAATGATACACACCTTCCTTATCCTTATACACTGAACTCATGCAAATAAACGCTTTCCCACCCCTAGAAGCAGAAGCGCCTATGAGAAAATCCAGCTGACCGCCTGTGCCGCTGATCTGTCTGGAGCCAGAGCTCTCCGCTGCCACCTGACCATACAAATCCACGGAAACACAGCTATTGATCGATACCATATTGTCAATCTGCGCGATCACACTCGGTCTATTGACATATTCCAACGGATACGCGGCAATGCCATGATTGTCATCTACCCATTCATACAATTCCGGTGAGCCAATGGCACAGCCAAACACACCTTTTCCCTTATCAATTTTCTTTCTTTTATTCGTAAGCTTTCCCGCCTTGTACATACTCAGATAGGCATCCGAACATAGTTCTGTGTGCATCCCCAAATCCTTGATATCAGACTCTGCAATCAGTTCCCCCAGCGCGTTTGGCATACTGCCGATACCAAGCTGAAGCGTCGCACCATCCACGAGATATGGCAAAATCTTCTGCGCAATCCTCCTGTCCGTATCGGTGGGCAGAATTGCCTTGCTCCCTGCAAAAGGCTCATGTTCTCCCTCCACAATATAGTCCACATCCGAGATATGAATGCACTCATCATAACCGCCATGCACCTTTGGCAGATTGGCATTGACTTCCACGATCACAATATCCGCCATACGAGTGATCGGCGCTGCCACTCCTGTATTGACAGAAAAATTAAAATATCCATGTTTGTCCATCGGTGAGACGCTGACCATCACGACATTCACTTTCAGAAAATACTCATAATACGCGGCATTGTTATGAAATACCATTGGAATATAATAGCAAAGCCCTCTGTCGCATAACTTCCTCTCATAAGAGGAACAATGCCAGCTATGATAGGTAAAATGCTGCTGTGTCACATCACACTCTGCGGTCTCAATCGGGCCTGAGATCAGATTGCCGCGAATCTTGACATCATACAGCTCATCTCTGCGCTTTGCCAGCGCCCGGTCGAGGAGCACAGGCTTGCCCAGACAGCTCGTGTAATCAATCCAGTCGCCACTCTTCACAACCTTTACCGCCTCCTCAGGAGAGACAAGCTTGGAATGGTATTTTGCGAGAAAATTATTCAGCATCGTATCACGCTCCGTTTCTATTATTGATAAGCCTTCATTCAATGTGCAATTTTTCAATCAAATTATAGCACTTTTACAGACTGAATGAAACTATGTCACAATAAAAACTGACGATATTTTCGATATACGTAACAATCACTTTCTCCCCGCTGTACAAAACACGAGAAACCCAAGCAGCATCACCAGATAAAAGCTGATTCCCCTTGTGATGCACACCGAAACCACAAGCGTATGACCGACAAAAATATCCTGAAACACACACCGATACATCGCCTCTGTGATTCCCTGTGCTCCTGGAACCGGAAGCATATCCACCGCGATATAGACAGCCGCCTGCACCAGCACGATATCCAACACTGACACGCCAGAAAGCCCCAGCCCGCGATACACCACGGCAGTCAGCACAAACACGCTGACCCGCTGTACAAATGTTCCTGCGATCGTCACCCCAATCAGCCTTTTATGATTGCGCAGAAAATCTACAGTCTCCTGATAGCCGGACAAAAACTGTTCCACCTTCTCCGCTCTTGTATCTGTTCTCCTCCACAGCCTAAGACGCACCAGCACCCGCTCAATCCTGTAAAAGCATGTCCTGATGACCCTCTGTGAGAACATAATTATGAGCAAAACTGCCACCAGCGCAACATTCAAGAACAATCCCAGAAAATACAATCCATAATACGCTCGCAGGTATATCTTTAATGGCTTTCGCCATAGCAAAAAGATTCCTATCCCAATCAGCACCAACACAAATTTATAGATGACAGCAACCGTCATCAAAACGACAGAGGACGCTGAGAGCGCATTGCCATCCCGCCGCATATAATACAACTGTACTGGCTGTCCCCCGGTCGCCGAGGGCGTAATGCCCGAAAAGAAAAATCCAATAAACGAATAGGAAATACAGCGTGGAAGTGTTGACCGCTCCCCAATCCCTCTCAACAAATACCATATCATGACGCCCTCTCCCGCCACAAAAAAGACTGCCAGAAAGACTGCCGCTGCCATATACCCTCCTGACATCTGCCCGACTGCCGCCGCAAGCTCTGAGAAATTCTGCCCGCGAAAAACACTCCAGAATGTCAATGCCATAACTGCGGCAAAAATGCCCGCATTGACCACCAGCCTGCGCTTCATACAAACTCCTTCCTAAATCCTGACCACAGTGTACACATGCCTTCCTGACATGCTCATCTTGCAATCGTCCTCATACACACATCGTCCTGCCATGAATGCTTTCTGCAAAATTGTCCGACTGTCCCGCCATCATTTGCGACAGCTCCCCTTCAAATACCACACGCATATTTCGATACACATAAAAGTCCTTTGGTGTCACCATCGAAAAGTGTTTATCAAAATGCACAATCCCACTTTCCTGTAACACTCTTGCAATATAGGAAGAACACGTATACTGGTTATAGATATAAAAAGGAATGTTCATCATAATAAAAGGCAGTCCAAGCACCGCATAGTGAATGCGAAACCGCCTCCGATGGTCCTTCTGCATTCTTTCCCAAAGCGCTTTCTTCTGCATGGCTGTACACTCCAGTTCACAAATCCTGTAAAACGCGGTCGGAAATGTATGCAGAATCCTGTCCCTTTCCTCCTTCTCGAATCCGGCAAACACCGGAATCGCCGGATTGCGCCGTCCCACACTGTAAGCATCCCCTAATCTGGCATCAAATCCCAGCACGACATGGATATATCTCTGCCCTAAAAATCTTCGTATCAACGCCGCAAAAAATCCCGGTGTATCCACAAGAGCAATATAAATATGCGCCATACGCCACGCTCCCTTCTAAATCACGAAATACGATCTATGCACTATCCGTTCATGACAATGCGAAGCTGCAATGTGCTACTGAAACTGATAGATTTTCCTCGCAAGCCTGTAACCGCCCACCGTGGCAAGTTTACCGAGTTTCCCGGGAAGATTGGTAAACCCGCTGAGCTTCGTGTACCGCAGACGATAGTAGAGCTTAGGATCACTCTTTTTGATATCTGCCCAGAGTTGACAGTGTCTGCTCCTCGCCTGCTCATCCCCTTTGAGCAGCAGATGAATTGAAGAAATCGCCATCATAATAGAAATATTGCGGCACATATAGTTGGCAAGTTTGGGATATCTTCTTTTCACCTCCTGCAAATCCACGCTCTCCGCAACCATCTTTGTCACCTTAATCTGCTGATCAATCCGCGAGATCAACACCTTTTCATTGACCGACTGATCGTCCCTGCCTAGATAATACTGATATAGATTATGATGCATGTAGTAAAGCGTTTCCACATAGGGCAGCGGACAATACGCAAACAAATTATCCACATAAAATGTGTGTTCTGGCAGAATCACTCTGGATTTGCGCAAAATGTCCGTCCGGTAAATCAGCGCATGCATCACCAGGTACTGCGCAGGGTGAAACAATCCAATCTCATCCCATGTGCAAACTTGGTCTTGCGGGAAAACATTCTTATAATGAATTGTTTTCTTCGTCCCTTCCTCCAAATGATTGTATGTATAGTCGCATACCAGCAGATCTGGTCCAACACACTCCCCGCACCATCTTTCTATCTTTCTCAAAAGCGCACGGTACGCGTCCTCCTCCAGCCAGTCATCGGAATCCACCACCTTAAAATACATTCCTGTCGCTCGTGCAAGTCCCGCATTGACACCCGAACCATGGCCGCCGTTTTGCTTGTGCACCACCGTCACCAGATCAGGGAACTGTCTGGCGTACCGATCTGCAATCTCTCCTGTGCGGTCTGTCGAACCATCATTGACAATAATTATCTCCACATGCTCCCCGCCAACGACCAACGAGTCCACACAGCGCTCCAAATAAGCCTCTGAATTAAAACAAGGTACAGTTATCGTTAAATGTTTCATAGAATCCCCTTCCTTTCTATAAAACATTATAACGTCTGTACCTTTCAAAACTCTTGACAATTTCTTACTATTTTCTTACTTTTCATGGAAAAAATATGAAATTTTTTGTCCGCATAGTCCCTGATATCACTGTTGCTGTCATACTGCATTTCTTCCAACATCTCTCGCGTCAGCAGACGCCTGCGTCCCATCTCTTTGACAACATGCTCCCTACAGTAAGAACACAATGTATTGCGATACATATAAGGCAGCAGTTCCTTGGGCTTTCCTGTTCCCGGCACAGCAAACAGTTCCATCACATCATGAAATGCCGAATGCCAGTAGCCGTCTGCATAAGTGATTGGTATCTGCTTGACTGCCTCCACAAAGCGCTCTCTGTCTGCTGCCTCGTAATTTGCAGCAAGCATAGATACCGCATCCGCTGTATGCTCCTTACGCTGTAAAAGCGCAAGCGCATAGTCTCTTACTTTCGTATCCTTTCTGTAGCCCAATGCCGTGAATGCATACTCGGACAATTCGGAATATTCTGACTGTGTATCGGCAATCAGACTTGACATGTCTGGCGCCCACGCGCAAGTTTTATTCGCAAGCAGCCGCAAAAGATTGTATCGAATCTCCAAATCTGGCTCCTCTCTGTAGTATGACGCCAGTTTCAGAATCTCTAACTTTTTGTCCTGTTTCATAAAAGTCCGTCCCAGCATCAGTGAACACATCTGCCCTACCCGCTCTCCCTCTTTCAGACGCTGGTAAACCTCTCTCGCTGTCTCCGGCTCTGTCCGGCTCTTTCTTTTTGTCTCAGATTTCCTTGTACTGAGACGTTCCTCCCTAAACTGCACGTAGTTTCTTGTGCTCTCGTCAACATCATTGCTGTGCAGCAGCTTTTGAATTGTCCTTTTCCCCAGACTTTCCTCACTGGATGCCTGAAACCACTCAAAATCGTCATAGTCATACAACAGGTTCCCTTCGATTAAGATACCCAAGTCTCTGACAATCTTTTGGTAAATCTGAATGCGCCGCTCTCGATCTTCAAAACACGAACACACCAATGCAACACACATATGTTCAAAATTATCCCGCTCTGGAAGCAATCCATATTGCTCTCTTCTGTGCTTCTCTGACAAAATCTTGAGCAATGTCTGATAACAGCATAGCAGTATTTTCCAAGCCCGCTTATTTCCGTCTGATACGAAATAGGCTAGCAGTGTACAATCCTGCGCAAACTCCCACCCAGTCGAGTGCATACCGTGAAACAATCGCTTTTCGATCACCTCCAGAAATGGTGAGATCTCTGCAAATTCATTAATCAGCTCGTACAGATAATAACTCCGGCATCCCTCGCACTGCGCGTTATACGCCAGATCGCGGGAACATCCCCACAGGACAAGCGGCCGGAACGCTTCCTTCTCATCCTCCCGCATATTCTTTAACGCCTGCACACAACTGCCCAATCCGCGCTGCATGTCGTACTTGAATGCTTTCTTTGTCATAAAATTCCTCCGCACAACAAAATAAAAAGCTTAGAAACTCTAAGCTTTTAAGCTGCGGAAGATGGGACTTGAACCCACACGTCGTATCCGACACAAGATCCTTAGTCTTGCCTGTCTGCCAATTCCAGCACTTCCGCACAGAACCTATAATACAAATCTGCGCTAGAATCTTTCTTTGCGCATCTGCAAAATATATGATATCACTGCTTTGTATTTCTGTCAATAACTTTTTTATGATAATTTGTTTTTATGATAATTTGTTATTATTTGTTATTTCAATTTTTCCAAATTTTTTTCAAATTTTAGTTGACATTTTAATCAATATACGCTAGAATAAATATTGTTCGCAGGAGTGGCGGAATTGGCAGACGCGCAGGCTTCAGGTGCCTGTGGTAGCAAT
>CAJUII010000055.1:20611-22701 GCA_910586405.1 uncultured Lachnospiraceae bacterium | reverse complement strand
GAACGACTGCTGCATACCAACGTCTTCCACATTTGCCGCAACGCTGCCGCAGCCACTCATACACACCACAGCAAGAACTGCACTGACTACCATTTTATTCCATATCTTGTTTTTCGATCTTCTCATCTTGTTGCACCCTGATTATAATTTCTACGATTATCTCATCTCACAGACAATCAAACGCTTCTTTTACACTGAAAACAACGATTGCAGTTCACACCCGTCATTCTCGGTGTAAACTGCAATCCATTCACACATTGGTGTGATACATTATATTTCGTCCATTACTTCCGCACAAGCAAGGATTTTCCTGTCATTTCTGCCGGCTGCTGCATTCCCATCGTCTCGATCAGGGTAGGAACGATATCTGCCAGACATCCGCCCTCCCTCAATGTATATGCGGGATCATAATTGACAAGAATGAACGGAACCGGATTTGTGGTGTGGGCTGTAAACGGCGCACCTGTCTCGTAGTCAACGAGCTGTTCTGCATTGCCGTGGTCCGCGCAGATAAACATGGTACCGTTCACTTCAAGAATGGCGTCAACTGCTTTTCCTACGCACTCGTCAACTGCCTCCACTGCCTTGATTGCGGCCTCCTCAACACCTGTGTGGCCCACCATGTCAGGATTTGCGAAGTTGATGATAATCACGTCATATTTGCCGGACTTAATCGCTTCGGTCAGCTTGTCGCACACTGTGTAGGCACTCATCTCCGGTTTCAGATCATACGTAGCCACCTCCTTCGGAGAAGGTACAAGCACTCTGTCCTCACCCTGATTTGGCTCCTCCACACCGCCGTTAAAGAAGAATGTTACATGGGCATACTTCTCTGTCTCGGCAATTCTTGCCTGTGTCATGCTGTTTGCTGCCAGCCACTCACCGAATGTATTTGTCACTGCAATCTTGTGGAACGCCACTGTCTTATTCGGAATTGTCGGGTCATAGTCAGAGAAGCAGACATACTTCACATCAAGCCGCTTCCTGTCAAATCCCTTGAAATCATCGTCACAGAACGCACGTGTGATCTCTCTTGCGCGGTCTGGTCTGAAATTAAAGAAGATGATCGAATCGCCGTCCTTGATCGTCGCAATCGCTTTTCCGTTCTCCGCCACAACCGTCGGAAGTACGAACTCATCTGTCTTGTCATTGTCATAAGACTGCTGTATTCCCGCTGGTCCTGACGATGCCTGTTCGCCCTTTCCTTCTGTCATCGCCTCATAAGCCTTCTGCACGCGGTCATAGTTGTTGTCTCTGTCCATGGCGTAGTAACGTCCCATCACAGATGCAATCCTGCCGACACCAATCTCTGCCATCTTTGATTCAAGCTCCTCCGCAAAGCCTTTTCCCGACGCAGGCGGTGTGTCACGTCCGTCCAGGAAGCAGTGTACATAAACGTCAGACAGACCGTTTCTCTTTGCGAGCTCTAACAATCCATACAAATGTGTATTGTGACTGTGCACGCCGCCGTCTGACAAAAGTCCGAACAGATGAAGCGCTGAATTTTTTGCCTTGCAGTTCTCCACTGCCTCCACCAAAGCCGGATTCTCAAAAAACGTGCCCTCCTGAATTTCCTTCGTGATTCTCGTAAGCTCCTGATACACGATTCTTCCGGCGCCCATATTCAGGTGCCCTACCTCAGAATTTCCCATCTGTCCGTCAGGAAGGCCTACTGCCATACCGCTTGCATTTCCCTTCACAAACGGATACTCCTTCATCAGCCTGTCCATCACAGGTGTCTTGCCCAGCGATACCGCATTGTGCTCGGTCTTTTCATTTAATCCATAACCGTCAAGAATCATTAAAACTGTCGTTTTCTTGCTCATTTATTTATTCTCCTTTTCCTTTTTTCATTCTATAAAAATACTGTGTCTGTTTTATAGTATTTTATGAATACACTGATTTCAAAACTTCATGTTTCAAGTATATCATGACTTACATACAAAGTCTATACTTTAGTTTCGTACTTCAGATTCAGTACTCTGTGACATCATACATAACTTTACTGTTGGATCCGTGATTGTTCCAACAATGCTGCCAAGATAAGTAAGATTACCAGTTCTTTCGTAACGATAGAGGAATGTATGAGG
>CAJUII010000055.1:0-20511 GCA_910586405.1 uncultured Lachnospiraceae bacterium | reverse complement strand
CTGAACAATACCAGCCCTGATGTCGAAAGATACCACCTTTCGTCCTGATATAATATTTCCTGCTGTTCATTGACATCATTTCCCCACATAATCCCCTGATAAGCTGCTGTAGCAGCAAGATCATGAATAAATGCAAGCGTATCCTGTCTGAAAGCATCTGCATTTGCTGACAAGTCTGCAAAATTGATCCGTTCACCAGTCCGTGTATCATAATTCAGTCCGCTATAGTAATACATACCATGTGCGCCGCCAATATAATACTGTGATGTTTCAAGAAAAGATACCACATTACTGTCAGCACGGACAGCAGTAAATATCAACTCGTCAAAATATGGATAAAAATGAAACTCAGCCTCTCTTGAATCACGCATGCTTTGATAAGCCTGATTAGCATCATCCAGCACAGAAGTACCTGTATCAAAAGAATCTATCCTTTTTTGTATATCTGCATTAATCCTGTCCGCAGCATTCTCATTTCCTGCGATTGTCACAACCGGATAAATACATTTTCTCGTACACAAAACAGCGTCATCCCCGTTTTTCGTACTTTGTTCTCTGGTATAAAAATCAATACGCACAGGAGCATCACGCACAGTACGCTCTATTAATACAGCGCCTTCGTTCTGCTCTTCCAATACAGCGCCTTCGTTTTGCTCTTCCAATACAGTGCCTGCGTTCTGCTCTTCTTCCGTCTGCGGATTTAGCACTGTATTTTCCTGTGTAATTTCTTCTTCACTCTCAGAATACGAGATATTGTCAGCACACGCTGTGCACAGCAAGATAAAAATGCTAACCATGCATAAAATAGAAACTCTTTTTCGTTTTACAATATCACCCAAACTCACACCCACACCCCGTTTGTTTCTGAAATGTCTCTGCGACTGCCGCCTGTTTCTCTGTATCCGCCGCCTCCGCGGTCTTTACCACCACAACCCGCCTGTCTGGTATGTAAGAGGGGTTTTTTGCAAGCGCAATCCCCTGTTCTGCACAGAGCATTCGGATTCGCTGAAACAGCGTATTCTGGTTGACTTTGTCGGCAATGCGGATGCGCCATCCAATCTGGTCCGCGATGCGCTGAATCTCCTCCCGGTATCGCAGCCCAACCATCGGAGAGACAAAACTAAATTCCAGATATTTTCCCCGCTCATCCTGCCGGATGCTCTTCTTTTCAATCTGGTCTGGAAGTCCTGCAAAACTCTGCTCGATACAAGAGAAGGCAAGATTCTGCTCCACGGGCTGCATGGCTGCATTGCTCGGCGTGAACATATATTCTGGCTCCTGTGCTGGCATTTGGTTTGCCGCTGTCTGCATGGCTGCATTCCTGCTGTCTGGGCACTTTCCGTTAATATAGAGCAGCCATCCGGTCTGCCTGTAAAATGCCTCCGCAGCCTCCCGGTCGTTCTCCTCCTCACCCGATATCGTCACGGCATACTGTTTTTTGTCCACATAGTAGGAGGTCTTTTGCAGCCTGCTTCCAAATGCGGCGTAGAGCAGACTGCCCGCAGCAGTATGGTTCATCGAGGGGTTCACGCTGATCGTCCAGCCTGTGCTCTCCTGAAACGCTGCCGCGCGCTCACAAAACAGTGTTTTGTCGATGCTGTCTGGATAGTCAAACAACAGAACAATTTCGTGCCGGTCCTTATAATAGCCCATTTTCCGATATGGGAACGCTGTAAAATGCTCCTGCACCAGCAGTTCCAAATCCTGCATGGTCCACTCCTTCGGCGCCAGCGCTTTATCGACCTCCTCCTCATTATTGGCCTCAAACAAGAACAACTGGCGCATATTGGGTGAAAAGTAAGGGCTTTCCGACAAGATTCCCTGCATCTTTTGCAGCACGTCCTCCTCCTGCTGCCGCCCATGCCAGATGACGGCAATCTGTGAGACTGGAAACCGCCTGCCGCTGTAATGTTCACGCCAGTATGCCCACAGAAGCGGCGCATCCCCAACAGTAAATGCCGTCGTTTTCTGCATTGTATACGGCAGCGTATTGTCAAGCTGCTGCCGTTTCTTTCGAATCTCGACAGGATACGCCTGCCCGCATTCCGGCAGATAGACATGACGGCGGTAGTCCGCCATCGCCAGCTCCTTCCCGTACTCGCGCACCGTCTCCTCATTTCCATGAACCAGAAAAACCTGACGCGCGGACAGCCGTTCGAGCAATGCCGTGATCTCTGACTTGTCCCCGTGCGCGGACAGCCCTACCTGTTCGACGCGGCACTTTACCGGAAGCGTCGTTCCATCCAGTGTAATTTTGCACTCCTCCTTATTTTCCAGAAGATTCAAAAGCTGCCGCCCTGGCGATTCCTCATCCTGATATCCAGTGATAATGATGCACGCATCTTCGGACTGCACCAGTTTTTTTGCATACTGCATACTCGGTCCGCCTGTCAGCATGCCCGAGCTGGACACGATGACTGCAGCACCCTTTGTCTCGAGAAGCTCCTCACGGTTCTGGCTGGGCGCAACCGGCTGGATTTCTTTTGTATAAAAAGGCTCGCCGCCGCGCAGAATCCGCTTGCCAAGCGCATTTTTGAGAAATGTCGGATTGCGGGTATAGACGGTATTGATATCACGCACCATGCCATCTACATACACAGGGACCGAGGGCAGCTCCTCATTTTGCATCGCGGCGCGCAGAATCAGCAAAACTTCCTGCGACCGCCCCAGCGCAAAAGCCGGAATCAGCACCTTCTGCCCACACGCTGTACACTCCCGCACCAGCTCCACAAGACGCCGCTCCTCCACCTGCCTGTTTGCATGCAGCCGGTTCCCGTAAGTCGTCTCCACAATGGCAACATCCGGGCGCAGCTTTGGTACATGGATTCCCTCGATCGTGCGCTGTGAAAATGCGGCAAAATCTCCGGAATAAAATAAAGTCCCCTCCTCCGTGGCAAGACAGGCGCACGCTGCCCCTGCGATATGTCCCGCCGGATACAGGGTCAGACGGACATCCTCCAAGATCGAAAGCTCCGCCTGATACCGCATCGGTGTGACGCGCCCTAACATATCCAGCACATCCTGTTCTGTGTAATGCGGGATCTCATCCTCACGGTACGCCATAATTTTCAGGCTGTCATAGAGCAGCACGCGCGTCAGCTCTGCGGTCATGACTGTCATATAGATTCTCGCGTTCGGATATGCCTTGCTGATAATTGGCAGCGTTCCGATATGATCCATATGTGCATGGCTCACAATGACTGCATCCAGCCCGCCCTGTTCCTGTATCGTGCGGAAATCCGGCAGCGGGTCCTTCGTGCCAGACTGGCGGATACCGCTGTCCAGAAGAAAGCGTTTTCCGCCTGCCTTCACATATATGCTGCTGGCGCCAATCTCCATGGCGCCGCCCAGAAAAATAAATTCCATATGTATCTTATACCCTTTCTTAAATAAATAATACATAATACTTTTGTCAATGATATCATTTTTATTGGAATCTGTAAACGAAGATTTTTTAATAAAATATCAAAAAAAGTTGACATTCCTCCAAAATAAGAGTATGGTTATGAAAGTAACTATTGATTACATTTGTTGGAAATTATGACAAATGCCGCACTGAGAAAGGAGGTATCGTTATGTTAAAAACTTTTAGAAAAAAAGCAGACCATTTTCATACTGCACTGCATCGTAAAATTATCTCCGGGGCATATACACTTTGATAGATTGTACAGTTTATTTTGATACGTACTTTGTCAGATCTGACCTCATGGTGATTTTACCATGAGGTCTTTTTTTGCCCGGATTACCATTTTGAACTGAGGGAGGGAATTCCATTTATGAGAAAAAAACTATCAACCTACATCTGGGAATACAAATGGCACTATCTCTTTGCCATCGCTTCACTGCTCGTCAGTGTTTCCCTTGACATGCTGGCGCCGATGCTCACCATGCATATCATTGACGATGTGATATTGGGCGGCAATCTGTCAATCCTGCCCTATCTGCTGGGCGGAATCCTGATCGTCGGCGTCGGTCGGTGTATCTGTCAATACACTAAGGAGTACACCTTCGACAAAGTAGGCTCGTCGATCGCCTCCGACATGAGAAAAAACCTGTTTGACCATATCCAGAGTCTCAGCAGCAGCTTTTTTGACAAGACAAACACCGGAGAATTGATGGCGCGTGTCAAGGACGATATTGACAGAGTCTGGAATACGCTGTCTTACGTGAGTATGCTGATCATCGAAGTCATTTTTCACACCTGTGTGGTGCTCTTTTGTATGTACCGGCTCCATGCGCCGCTCGCCGTCATACCGACCATCGCCATGTTTCTTTCCGCCTTCATCGCCGTCAGCATGGAACATCATCTCGGCTCTATCTACGAAGATATCAGCGAGGAAAACGCAGTCCTCAACACGGTGGCGGAGGAAAATCTTGCCGGTGTCCGCACTGTCAAGGCTTTTGCGCGGGAAAAGTTCGAGATCAATAAATTCCTGTCGCACAATCAGCGCTACTATGAGCTGAATATGCGGCAGTCTAAAGTCTTTGTGCGCTATTATCCATACTTGCAGATCATCACAAAACTGCTGCCAATGCTGATTCTCCTGCTTGGCGGACGTCTCGTGATACAGGGCACAATCACACTGGGCGTACTCGGCGCATTTCTCGAGTACTCCAATAATATCGTATGGCCTATGGAGATGCTCGGCTGGCTGTCAAACGACTTTTCAGCAGGCATCGCTTCGAATAAAAAGCTGGTGAAAATCTACGAACAAACGCCCGTAATCAACGAAATTGAACATCCTGTGACACTCGGGCAAGTGCAGGGCAAAATCGAGTTTTCACATGTTTCTTTCCACAAGGAGGATCAGCACGAAATTCTGCATGACATCAGTTTTGAGGCGGCGCCCGGCGCGACAATCGGCATCATGGGCGCAACAGGTGCGGGAAAAACCTCGGTCATACAGTTGTTGCAGCGCCTTTATGACGCCACGGACGGCTGTATCCGCCTTGACGGTATAGATATCCGGGAGCTGTCCTTAAAACAGCTTCGAAGCAGCATTTCCATCGTGATGCAGGATGTGTTCCTTTTCTCCGATACCATCAATGAGAATGTGAAGCTTGGCAAAAAGGAATATATCGACGACGCGATCGTGCGGAAGGCGTCAAGAGATGCGCAGGCAAGCAGCTTTATCGAAAAGATGCCGGACGAGTATGACACCGTCATCGGTGAGCGCGGTGTCGGACTCTCGGGCGGACAGAAACAGCGGATCAGCATTGCGAGGGCGCTTGCAAAGCATACACCAATCTTAATCATGGACGACTCCACCTCCGCACTCGATATGGAGACGGAACATGAGATACAAAAAACGCTGAATGCGCTGCAAAACACCACCAAACTGATCATTGCACACCGCATCAGCGCAGTGCGCCGCGCAGACGAGATCATTGTCCTCGAAAACGGCTCCATCGCAGAGCGCGGAACACATGATGAACTTCTCGCCAAAAAAGGACTGTACTACACAACATATGTATCACAGTACGGCGAACCGGAAAATATCAAAACTGCCATAGCACAATAATTTACAAAAAGAAGGGAGGTATATCATGGCGATCAATTCCTATAAGCAAGACGAAAACATCAATGACGTGGGCAAACTCAAAACACTGGGCAGGCTGTTCTCCTATCTGCTCGCACACAAAGCTTCTATCGTTGTAGTGCTGTTGATCATGGCATACTGTGTGTGCGTGAGCCTTGTAAACCCACTGATTATAGAAGCCGCCATTGATAACCATATTTCAACAGGCGACTATGCAGGGCTGTACCGCCTTGCCGCCATCGCACTCGTATTGAATGCGATTCTCATTCTATTAGTCAAAGCCCGCATGTATATCATGGCGAAAGTGTGCAATAAAGTGCTGGTTACAATCCGCCAGCAGCTCTACACGCATATACAGACACTTGACTTTAAATTCTTTGACAGCAGACCGACTGGAAAAATACTCGCACGTATCATCGGCGATATCAATTCTCTAAAAGATGTGCTGTCAAACAGCGTCACGACGCTGATACCAGATTTTATCACCATCTGTGCCGTTGTCGGCATTATGTTTGTCAGAAATGCCAAACTTGCCGCCGCTGCACTGATTAGTATTCCGCTCATGTTTGTGGGGGTATGGTTTATACAGGTACGCTCACACAAACGCTGGCAGATCTTCCGCAAAAAGTCCTCCAATCTCAATGCGTTTGTGCATGAGGACTTATCCGGTATCCGCATTATCCAGAGTTTTACCGCCGAGGACGAGACGAAGGAAACCTTCCGCACACTGGTCAATGAGCACCAGCGCTCTTTTATGGATGCTGTGCTCTACGCAGATGCCTTTGGCTCTGTCATAGATTTCTGCTGGGGACTTGGCAATGTCTCTCTGTGGTATACAGGTATTATGCTTCTTGGCGTAGACACAGTATCAGTCGGAACCTTAGTTGCTTTTGGCACGTATATCTCAATGTTCTGGCAGCCAATTATGAACCTCAGCAACTTTTATAACCAGCTTATCACCAATATTTCCGGCGCAGAGCGAATCTTTGAAATCCTTGATACCGATGCAGAGATCGTAGATGCAAAGGACGTGACAACGATGCCGGAAATTGTCGGCGCCGTTGATTTTGACCATGTTGGCTTCTCCTATGAAGAAGGAACAAACGTACTAAATGATGTGAGCTTCCACATCAACCCCGGCGAGACAATCGCCCTTGTGGGGCCTACAGGCGCCGGAAAGACCACGATCGTAAACCTGATCAGCCGCTTCTACGATATCCAGCAGGGCAGTATAAGGATTGACGGGCAGGATATCAAAAAAGTCAGCATCGAGAGCCTGCGGCAGCAGATGGGCATCATGACGCAGGACAATTTCCTCTTTACGGGAACTATCCGCGAAAATATCGCCTACGGGAAGCTCGACGCGACAGACGATGAGATCATCGCCGCCGCAAAGGCAGTACATGCACATGATTTTATCACCAAACTGCCCGAAGGCTACAACACTAAGCTTGAGGAGCGCGGCGGCGGTCTGTCCGTCGGACAGAAACAACTGCTCGCCTTTGCAAGAACGATGGTGAGTATGCCGAAAATACTGATTCTGGACGAGGCGACCTCAAGCATTGACACCAAGACAGAATTGTTGGTACAGGATGGCATCGAAGCACTGTTAAAAGGGCGTACCTCCTTTGTCATCGCACACCGTCTGTCCACAATCCAGAAGGCAGACCGCATCTTTGTCATCGACAACGGCGGTATCACAGAACAGGGAAATGCCAAAGAGCTTATGGCCAAAAAAGGCGCATACTACAGACTTTATACCGCACAGCTTCAAGATGTCGTCTCCTAACCAATTCAGAAAAACACAAGGGCAGTGGAAAAATCTTTCCCCTGCCCTTGTGTTTTTAACTTATGCGCTTCTGCGCTCCAATTCCTCAATCCGCTTCTCCAATTGGTCAATCTTTTTCAACAAGAGATCCAGCGTTCCCGCCTCCAGCTTGCAGGCATTGATCTCATGCTGCATCATATCCAGACGCTGTTCTATCTTATCAAAACGCTGATCTACTTTGTCAAAACGTTCATCCATTCTCTTATTGATACGGCTCTCCATGCGCCCCATCTCCTCAATGATGGTATTAAACATTAATTTCATTTCCTCACTCATTTGTAGCACCTCCCTCAATCTGTTGATATTTTTATTATATCAGATATCGCTGCATTTTCAAGCCATTTTCCCTCTCAGTCTAAATCGTCCTCCGTAAACTCCATAAACCGCGAAAACGCTTCCTCGTGCATCTTAGACACCGCCTTTGGATTTCTCTTCAAAAGAGAACTCATGCGCCCGTATTCCTTCTTTGTCTTTGCATTGGCAATCTTTTCCATCATCAATGCCTTGGAATTACGACGGCTCTCACCGAGTTTGTCATACATTTCTTTCCCAGATTCCAGCGCCGAATTAATCTTTCTAAGCCCTGCCTCTGACCGTTCTTTGAGTTCTCCGCCATAAAATGCAGATGCAATCTCAAAGCGCTTCTGTATCCGGCGAAATTCCTCACTGCTCTCCTCTAGGCTCAAAAGCACCTCCTTGAGATTGAACGCCTCGCGCACACTCTCTGCCATATCAATAGATATATAGACGGTGAGCACAAATACAATCACCTCCAATAGATTTCCATTCATGCGCAGCGCGAACCGTTCCACCGGCGTGTGCCCATACAGCGTGAGAATCACGGAGAAGGCGCCCCATGCCAGCGACGAAGTGACACAAATATGCCCGTTGAGATTCCACCGCTGGCTGCTGTAGTCCCAATACCGCACATGAAACATCTTCTCCATCGCCACGCCGGTAAAGTACTCTAGCAGTGTCGCACTCGTCATCCCCACTAGAAACACCAGCCCCGCATTCGTTCGAAATGGCAGTGTAAAAATCAGTACGACGACCGCGCCAGAACCATAAATCGGCAGAAATGGTCCTCTCATAAACCCTCTGTTGACCCACTTTGCCTTCAATACAGAGACATAGCAGGTCTCCCAGACCCAGCCTAAAAAACAGTAAAAGTAAAAAAAGAACAGCCATGTCGAAAATGTATAAATCATGTATTCTCCCCCTGTCAATCTCCCTCAATACACAGCAGCAGCATGCCGCGCTGCACCTCAACCTCCGCTGCTTCTCCAATAAACTCATTGCTCACACCGATCGGAAACTCCTGTCTGACGGTGACAGCATCCAACAGATACTTTAGACCGCGCTCAGAGACGCCATACGCATCTCCTCCGAAGGCAAAGACAGAAATGCGCCGCCCTTTCTCACAAAACGCTGCTGTAAAGCACACCTTTGTATCCTTGATCAGCATCAGTGTGACATGATCTCCAACGATGGTTCCCTTTGCCCCCCTGTTCAGCAGATAGAGCAGACACTGAATATTTGCCAGCGTATGATCAAGTCTGCCGCCCAGTGCACCGTATAGTTCAAACTGCTCATAGCCCGCTGCCAGCCCTTCCTTAATCGCTGCGAGCATGTCCGTATCATCCTTTTCAATGGGAAGTCTCTTCACCTGCAAGGAATCTGTCAGCGCCTGTGCCTGTAAGGAATCCATATCTCCTAATACCAGATCAGGCGTCCTTCCAATCTGAATCAGATAATCCAGCCCGCCATCTGCCGCAATGCACAGATCCTCATTTTTTACTACCAGCCGTTGATCGAGCAGCTTCGTATCACATGCGCCTGCCCCGATAATGATACACTTTCCCATGTACTTTTCTCCCGCCTTCCCATCTCCGCTTAAACTTCTATTGTTTGTCCTGTTTATTCTTCTATCATATAAAAAAAGTCCGTCAAAGTCAAGCCTCAACGAACTTTTGTTCTAATTCTTTGTAGTCTTTTATTGATATTGCGAAGTATCAGAAATTCTTGAATACATCCGTCTCTTTCTGGAGTGCAGCCGCAATCAACTGGTTCTCCTCCATTCTGTTGCTGATGTTCTCCATATCCGTCACAAGCACCTGCGTACTCTCCGCGGCGCCTGTCACGCCTCTTGCGCCGTCCTCAATTGCATCTGTGATGGTCTCAATAGACGCTGCAATCTCATCAACAGCGCGCTTCAAGTCATCTGTTTTCGTCGTAAATTCATTCATAACACCTTCTATATAAGTGGCATTATCCCTGTACTGCTCTCCGCTGGTCACAAAATTCTCAAATTCCGGCAGAATCGAATCCGTCATATATTCCACAAGATTATTCGAATGACCTGCAAGATTATGTACAGCATTGATCACAACGCTGTTGATCTCCTGAATGCGGTTTGCCGTCTGACGGCTCGATGCCGCAAGCTGTCTGATCTCATCTGCGACCACTGCAAAGCCCTTTCCGGCTTCCCCTGCACGCGCCGCCTCAATCGACGCATTTAATGCGAGCAGATTGGTCTGGCTTGAGATATTCAAAATGTCATTTGTCAGTCCATTGACCTGCTCTACGCTCTTGCTGTCCGCGATCGCCTGATTTAACACCTCGAGGATCTCCTGCACTTTTGTGCTGGTTTCCTGCATGTTTGTCTTTGCATCTAACTCCATCTTATCCGCATTTTCTTTCATTCTCTTGGAGTATTCATTAATGCTGTTGGACTTGTCCGCAATCATCTCAACCTCGCTGCGCACAGAGTCCGCATTCTGGTTGATGATCGTCGCAGAATGCCCAACCTCCTGCATGGTTGCCGAGAGCTCTTCCGTGACCGCTGACAGATCGGAGGCACTGTCATTCGAGGTCCTGACGCTCTCCTGCACTTCACTGACAACCTCCTCAAGCTTTCTGGAATTTTCAATGATCATTTTCATGATACTCTGCAACTTACCCATAAAGGTATTGATACCATTTCCCAAATCCGAAATCTCGTCATTGGACAAGATACTGATACGCTTTGTCAAGTCGCCCTCACTCTGGTCAATGCCCCGGATTATGTCATTGATCTCATGATTTGCAACGATCAGTTTTCGAATGATCAAAATAAATACACTGTACAGTGTGATCAGCAGTGCAATCACACTGAGGACTACGATAATGGTATTCTTTAAAACCGCCTTGTTATATTCTGCTGTCAGCGCATCACTCGCCTGCGACGCACTCTCCTGCGCGCGCACCATCATGCCTTCCACCTGACGCTGCATCTCATCGCTGCACTGCTTGATCGTACTGTTTGCGAGCGCAAATGCCTTTTCCTTCTCCGCATTTCCACTGAATGCCATCAAATTCGCAATCTCGTATTTCATCGTCTCATAATTCGATACGATCGTATTGTATGCACCGGCATCCTCCTCTGACAGATTGTCTTTATATTCGATCAGATAATTGTCAAGGATTTCCTGCTCGGCACGCACCTCCGCCACTGTCGCGATGAGTGTATCCAAGTCCGTCGCGATGATGTGCGAGAGCGCCTTCTTATGGATTTCCTGCAATTCCTTTTCTATTTCACTGAGATCAGAAATATTGACCATATGCTCATCTGCGATTGTCATCGCCGTCTTGTTGACTTTCTTCAGGTTGCTGATCGCCGCAGTGTTTGAGAAAATCGCCAGTGCTCCGAGAATAAAAACCGGAACTAAAATGATGATCGTTATGCTCAACCGCATCTTATTGTTCATTTTGCTCATTTTATTCCCTCCTTATTGAACCACTGAGGCAGTAATGCCTTTCACAAGCCTGTCCATCAGCTCCTGCATCGGCACATTATCTGGATTTCCCGCTGCTATGGTGTCTGCAAAGCTTGTGCAGGCATCCCAGTAGCTGTTGCCTACGCGCTGGAGTACACCATACTGTGACTGATCAATAACTGCCGCAATCGCCGGCACCTTGCCGACTTCATCGGAAGCTGCCGCCACAGCGTTCGCAGGTCCTTGGCTTCTCTCCTCAAACCGCAGAATCTGGTTCTCTTCATTTGTAATCCAGTCCGCCAGCTTATGTGCCCATGCCAGATGCGGTGAATATGCATTGACCCCAAACATTTTGTATCCTTTAAAGGATGACATCTGAATCTGCTGCCCTTTGCAGGTGTATGTAGGAAGTTTGCACGCACCATAGTTATTTCCCCATGCCTCCTGCACCGCAACCGCATTCCACACGCCGCTGATTCCAGCGATACAGGTGCCGTCCTTCACACCCTCCACAAAAAGGCCGTCCGCCTGCGCCACAAAGCCCGGATGTGTCGCGATACTCAAAAGCGCCTGTCCGACATCCACTCCGTTGATACTGCTCTCTGTGGTATTCCAGTTGCAGTGATTTGTCACGCCGTCCTCATTAATGCCAAAGTCAAGTCCTGTATTTCCGAAAAATGAGTACAGATACCAGCCAGAATTTAACTCCATTGATATCTTTTTTTCATTCTCGGCAGCCACCTCAAGGATTCTGTCAAACGTCTGAACATCTGTATCTGATAAATATTGTTTATTATAATAGAGAAAATAGCCATTGTCCGCCGTGTATGGATATGCATACAATGCATTTTGATAACACGCTGCGTCCACTGCGTCAGGCAGATTGGCATTCTTCACCTCATCCTGATTCACCACTGGCGAGAGCGCACCGCCCGCGATCAGACTGTAAAGCTGGTCATCTGGCATAGAGAAAATATCTGCCGCATTATGAATATCACTCAGCACATTATTTCTGGTATCCGCGTCCCCTGACGGCTCGATCGTGATCTCAAAATCAGCCTGTCCTGCATACTTTTGTTCAAAGCTGTCAATCATCTTCTGCAAATTCTCGATATTCGCCTCTTCGACCCAGATGCGCAGTGCCACTTTCCCAGATTCCAACTGCTCTCCTTGATTTTCCTGCTCTGTCTCCGCTTCTGCACGCTCCGCCTGCTCACCGCTTTTTGTATTGCCGCAGCCCATAAGCCCTGTAGCCAACAAAGAAACAGATAGTATTGCCACTAATGCTTTCTTTTTCACAGTAATTCTCCTTTCGTTTATTATTTTCCGACAATTACCTATCTATTATTTTATACTGTTTTAATACTTTTTTCAACGTCAAATTTTTACTCTTTTTTAAGCGAAAATGCACGAATCTAATACCTTCGCTCATCAATAAACATCACTTTCCTTCTATTATACTTCAGTGCTGTTCCACTATCTCTGATATAGACATTTGGTTTCATACCTATAACCTTGCCCACCGCAGCTGCTACACAACATTTCACAGATTCCCCATCATCTGACTTCAAAAGCTCACTTGTACGACTGCTTTCAATACACACATCCACGATGTCAAGTCCATGTTCCTTTCTGATATACACAACATATGATGCCTTAATTTCTCGAAGTTTAGAAAGCGCGTTCTCGATACTGAGTAAAAACACACTGTTGCCGCGAATAAATATAACATCCTCTGTCCTGTCACATATTCTGTCAATCCTTGCTGTCGTCCTGCCACATTCACATTTTACATGATTGATCCTTGTCATATTCATCGTCCGAAAACGAATCAATGGGATCCCCTGTTTTTGAAGCGTCGTAAAGACGATCTCCCCCAGCACGCCGTCCACCACTGTGATTAATGTTTCTGTGTCAAGCACTTCCGTGATAAAATAATCCTCCTGCACATGCATCCCGTTTTGGCACTTGCATTCTGCTGCTACACCCAGCCCCATTAGCTCATTCATCCCATAGATATCATACATTCGAATACCGATCATATCCTGGATCATCTTTCGCGTATTCTCCGTCCAGAACGTTCCGCCACAAATTGCTGCCTTCAAATGCAAATTGTTACTTATTTGTTTTTTTTCGATTAATCGCATGAGATGCATTAGATGACATGGTGTCCCCATGATCCCTGTTACATGAAACTTCTTAATCGCAGTCATCAGATCACTTTTTTTGTCAGCAGGTGTCGGTATTACCGCTGCTCCGACTCGTTCTGCGCCATTCAGGGCGCCCAGTCCTTCTACCCAATTCTCTTGATTAAACGCGATCTGAATCACGTCATTTTTCCCCAGGCCCGCCATTGCAACTGATCGTGCCATGCATTCACTCCATAGATTCAAATCATTTTGCGTATATCCGACAATCAATTCTTCCCCCGTTAGATTCTCCGTAGTCCCATATCGTACAAGCTTGCTCATCGGCACAGCAAACATACCGGATGGATACGCTCCCTGCAAATCCTCCCTCGTCGTAAATGGCAGCCTGCTCAGATCTTCGATTCCTCGTATATCGCCAGGTTCTAGCCCGAGCTTCCTCATTTTTTTTCTGTAATACCCCACATTGCGATACATATACTTCACAAGTTTTACCAATTGTTTTCCCTGTAAATCAGCCATTTGATCACGGCTCATACACTCTCTCTCTTCATTCCATATCATATGAGTCTCCTCCCAATTCACATTTACTGTATCAATTATCCTCCTTTTATTTTGCTATTGCAAGCAGTACTTATCAACAATGCACATATTTCTAAATCATATGTACATTCTGCCAAATTTTTTAGTTTTTTTTTGTTGAAACTACTATTTTTGTAAAATTTAAATGGATTATATTCGTGGATATGTTATAATGTACTTATCATATTTAGCAGGAGCGGGACTACAAATGAATGAAGGTATCAAGAAAAGAAACTATATTGTGTATGCGCTGGCTTGCGTTGCCATCTGCATCTTTCTGTTATTCATCTATTTATATGACAAAGCAACAGATACCCGCCAGCAGCAGTCTGCCTATGCGGTGACAGAATGGACAGATTACAGCAAAAATTTTTATATGAAAAAAACGGTTGTTTCAGGCACGCTTTCCGTTGATGCGTCTGTCGGCAGCGTCCTAGCATTTTACTCGGTTCACCAAAATGTAAAGGTATATGTGGGCAGCACTCTGATCTATCAGTATCCTATCGCCAACAACAATCCTTTGTCGGAATCGCCAGGCTACTGTTGGAACTTCATCAACCTTCCATATAATAATAACAAACTTGAGATCGTAATTACCAGCCCCTACAAGTCCTACCAAAAAAATATACCTACCTTTTATGTGGGGAATGAGTTCTCACTCCCAGCCCATATCATCACCGAGAATATTCTGCCCTTTGCACTCTGTATCATTATGTTTGTGCTTGGCTTTGTTCTGGTGGCGTATCATCTGTTTGTATCTCGAAATATTAGTACAAGCGGTAAGCTGTTAAAGTTGGGAATATTTTCATTATTTTTATCTGTGTGGTCCATTAACGAGTGCAGTATCACAACGCTGATTTTAAAGAACAATCTCGTGACCTCCTACCTTGCATTCCTGTCATTGATGCTGTTGTGCTTTCCGTTTGCAGTCTTTGTGCAGACCTTTTATGAGGATGACAGCAAAATCTGGAACTGGTTCTGCAAGATAAACCTTTTGCAAATCATCATCTGCATGGTGCTTCAATTCACAGGTGTCACGGACCTCAGAAACACTTTGTGGACGACACATGTCATCATGTGCCTGCTCGCTTTGATCATTATCGTGCAGTCCTATCTGCTGATCAAGAATGGGGTTCACGCACACACAATCAAAGTACATATGTTCTGTATCGTCATCTGTGCACTCACACTCTTGATGGATATCGTAGGCTTCTACTCTGGCTCATGGGACGGGAATACGTTTGGACGTTTAGGTTTCCTGACCTATATTATTGTGCTGGGGCTGTCCTCTGCGCGGGAATCTGCATCTCTCATGAAGATGGGACAGGAGGCAAATGCTTATCAAACACTTGCTTACACAGACCAGATGACAGGACTTCACAACAGGACATGTTTTAATGTGGATTTTGCCAGATTATCCGAGAATCCGACAGATGTGACAGTGATTGACTTTGACCTCAATAATCTCAAATACACAAATGACACGTATGGCCACAGCGCCGGTGATTTGTACATCAAGAGCTGTTCCAAGATCATTTATGAAATCTTTAATGGAATTGGCCGATGCTACCGTGTCGGCGGCGATGAGTTTGTCGCATTGATCGAAAAGTCTTCTGCGATCGATATGACACACTACATGGCAATGCTGGAATCGAGTGTGGATGCCTCCAACCGAGAGAACAAAAATCTGCGAATGAAAATGCAGATTGCCTACGGTTATGCTGTATACACTTCTGATGTAGATAAAAATCTCGAAGATACATACAATCGTGCTGATAAGATGATGTATGAGAACAAGAAAGCTAAAAAAGAACAACAAAAATTTGAGCGTTCCTAAACAAAAGAAGCAGCCACTTCAAAACGACTGCTTCTTTTGTATTGGAATTATATTTTAGGATTATTTAGGAGCACTATTATATTAAAAATACCATCCACTGTTACTGCCATAATTACCATAATTAAAATTGTAATAGCCATTTCCATTAAAATAGGAGTTGCTTGCACCATATTTATTATAGGTGGAGGTCGCACCGTACAGCTTGCTTAATGTTGTAAGGCTGTTCGAAGCACCTTGCTCTACGATTTTCATCTTGTCACCAATCTTATCCGCAAAGCCACCCTCTTTTGCAAACAAATCTTTGACCTTTTCCAGATCTGCTTTCTCAAGGACCTTCTCATCAATGCATAGTTCACCTGATTTTGAGACCGTAATGCCAATCTCCTTTAAAGCATCCTCATTTGCAGACACGACACTGTCAAGTGTCTTCTTATAAGCAAGATTCGATACGCCTCCAATATCATACAGGTCATTATAAACCTCATTGAAATCAGCTACAAAATCCTGAATACCTTTTAACAGATTTTTTGTATCGTTCTCCTGCGCCGCTTTTCCTGCTTCGTCATCCGTATATGACATCTTGCCAATCTTGAGCATCTTCTCAACATTGACCTGAAGATTGTATGCGGACTTCTCCATTTTCTCATACATTGCAAGCTGCTTGGTCTGGGTCATGGTAGTTGTAGAATTTGTCTTTCTTGATGAGCTTGACTGTGTCCGTGAGCTGGAACTAGACCGCGAAGTTCTGCTGCTGATCACCTTTCCAGCGCGGGCTCTCTTGGCGCTTCTCAGATTTCTTGCACGTAAAAGGGAATTTTTTGAACTGTTTATATTCATATTATTTCCATATCCTTTCTAAAATAATAGTTGCTGTAAGGTTCTGTACGATTCATGATTGTTTACGTAATATATATCGGCAGCTCTGACAAAATTGTTAACATATTAAAACTTATTTTCTGAAAATTCTGTACAATACTGTCAAATTGAGTATTATTTCTCAGCTGATTCCTCTGGCTTTTGGTTTACAGTCAGATGTACGCCGTCCAGCCCGTTCACTGTAATATTTCTATTGACCTTCGCATCATAGGACTCTGCATTGATAATATTGGCAAGGTCAATCCCTGTAGTCTCCCTCATAGATTCAAACAGCTTCGCCATGACTGCCGGAACATTCCCCGCTACCTGGTCAACGCCGTTCGTGCCATCACTGCCGCCGATGATTGTAATCTTGTCAATCTGGGACAACGGCTCCGCAATCTTACCTGCAATATCGGGAAGCACCTTGATCATCATCTCCGCTACAGCTGCCTTGTTATACTTCGCATATGCTTCTGCCTTCTTCTCCATGGCTTCTGCCTCCGCAAGACCTCTTGCCTGTATCGCCTCAGCTTCCGCGACACCCTTTGCCCGCACTGCCGCTGCTTCCGCCTCGCCAAATGCCCGGATTCCCTGCGCTTCCTGCTCTTTCGAATAGCGGTCTGCCTCCGCCTGCGCCTTCTT
This sequence comes from uncultured Lachnospiraceae bacterium, assembly GCA_910586405.1. Lineage (GTDB taxonomy): Bacteria > Bacillota > Clostridia > Lachnospirales > Lachnospiraceae > COE1. The sequence continues at coordinate 3,322 of CAJUII010000055.1, read as the reverse complement.
TGCCTCCGCAATTCTCTGCGCCTCAAACTGCTGTGCCTCAGCTTCCTTCTGCCGCTGATACAGCGCTGCGTCTGCCTTCTGCTGCGCAGCATACTTTTCTGCCTCCGCCTGTTTCTTTACCTCTGCCTCAAGCGCACGCTCCTTTACTGCCACTTCCTTCTGTTTTAACTCAATCTCGCGCTCCTGCTTTGCGATATCGGCATTTGCGGTCGTGATTTCAATAGTCTTGCGCTGCTCCTCCTTCTGAATTTCATATGCAGCGTCCGCCATCGCCTTCTTGGTGTCTGCCTCCATCTGAAGCTCGGACTTCTTGATGGCAAGCTCGTTTTGTTTCTTTGCAATCTCCGTCTGCGCTGCCACTGCTGCATCATTTGAATCCTTGTCCGCCGCTGCCTGTGCTACCTTGATGTCGCGCTCACTCTCTGCCCTTGCGATCGCAGCCGCCTTCTTGATCTTCACGATATTATCAATACCAAGATTCTCGATGACATCATTTCCATCTACAAAATTCTGTACATTAAAGCTGATGATATCCAGTCCCATCGCTGCCAGATCTGGCTCTGCATTCTCTTTGACAAGCTCCGCAAATTTCTGGCGGTCTGACACCATCTCCTCAAGGCGCATACGACCTACGATCTCACGGACATTTCCCTCAAGAACCTCCCTTGCGACATTGGCAATATATTCTGTATTTTTGTTTAGAAAGTTCTCCGCGGCAAGCCTTAGCTTATCCGGCTGATTGCTGATCTTGACATTGACCGTGGCATCCACATTGATATTGATATAATCAGCTGTCGGCACTGCGTTGCTTGTCTTGACATCGATCGGAATCAGCCTGAGATTGAGTTTATCCAGCCGCTCGAAGAATGGTATTCTGATACTTGCCTTCCCGATTACCACCTTGGACTTTTTCTTGATACCTGAGATGATGAATGCCATATCAGGCGGCGCCTTCACATAACCCATACACAGCAATATGATCAAAAATACAATCACAACGATTACGGTAATTAACGTCCCTAGTCCTCTCATTTAAATTCCTCCTTTGTTTTCTGATGCACGCTGCGCAGGTTCTCTCCCGTTTTCCATACGCCCGTGTGCAAAAAAATATGTAACCATTCCGCATTGCCACGAAATAGTTACATATAGTATAGCACGTTTCTATATGGGTGTCACTTTGAATCTACATCTCAACGCTCAAACGACAAAGTCAAATCCCCTTCCAACCTGGCGCTCTCGATTTGACAAGATGTCTCTTCTATAGAGATTGTCTGCACTTTCGATCTGTGCGATCAAGTCCTCTATAGAGTCTGCGGTGAAGGTCACTTCATCCTCATAGTCCGAATCTCCTTCTAGGTATTCCTCCCGGATTACCCTTCGTTCCTCTCTGCCCGCCTCGAGCTTCTCCTGCTGCTTTTGCTGTTCTGCCTTCTTCGCAGCCTTCTTCTCCTCCGCCTTCTTTGCAGCCTTCTTCTTTGCCAGACGCTGCTGCGCTGTCTTGTTCTGCGCTTTGAACGACTTATCCATCGTTGCGAAGAACGACGCTGCACCATTGTCATTCACATTTATGCCGCAGCTCTTGACACTCAGTCCCATGTTGGCAAGCTTGTTGGTCAACTGTGACAATCCGCTTGCGCCCTTCGAGATGATGCCCTCATACTGCTTGCGGTAGTCCTCATCCTCCGCCATGCGCTCGATTTTATCCTCATCGATAAGCACGACCATCTTGTGCGCATTCGCATATTTGGATGCCGTCGCCTTGGCAAATTCCTTCTGATCCCTGCTCACAAGAATAAAATCCAGATTGCCATATTTCTTTTTCAGCTCCTCATAATATTTTGCGGCTTTCTCAGTTAGCTCCGGCGTTCCGATGGTCCTACCGTTCACCTTTGTCTTCTTCGCAGTCTCAGTGGACTCCTCTTTCTTTGTGATGGAAAGGTCCTCTTTCCTGTCACCTGTGCTTTTGGTTTTTGACGCATTGTAATAAGTTGCAACGCTCTCTGCAATAACGGGCGTGCCCGCAGAAATAGTACTCATTATTCATCCCTCCCCGATTCTTCTTTCCTACGCTTTTGCCTTAAAGCCTGCACTCTCTGCCTCAGATGTCCAAAATATACTGTTGTAATTTGCCTGCTCCTCAATCTCATTGACAGTCGTCGTGCGTATCACCGAACGACACGTCTGTGCTTCACAGAGTTGTCCAATCTCGCTGAGATTGTCAGACGCAAAGATTTCGGTACTGATATTATTGTAATTGTCCAGATGGCAGATACATCTGACAAGCCGTCCTCCTGTCACAGCAATAATACCGCTCAAACTCTCCATGCAGTATGACAGTTGGCTGAGATTGTCCTCAAGCCATTGCTCGATCTTCTTGTCCTTTGTCGCTCTGTAGTACAGCCGTTCGCTGATCTCTACCTGATAGGTATCCGCTTTCATGCAATCATATGTTCTTCGGATATACTTCTCATATTCTGCTGGATTTTTGTAACGGACCTCTTCTTCCTTTTTATCTACCTTCAGCATTTACGAACTTCTGTCCCCTTTATGCCTTGATGTCAAACGGAACATACTGTCTATCAAGATACATTTCCGTCAATTTTTCCTGTTCCAAAAGTTCTGGAAGCTCCTCATCCAGCTCATCCTTCATCACTTTTTTGTCCATAAGCATCTCATTCAACGTCTCTTCCAAAGCTTCCTCTGGCATCTCGTCCAGCATCTCATCGAGGATTCCTTCATCCTCCACACCAAGCGCCTCTTTCGCAAGGTCTTCGCGTCTCTCCTCGGCAGTCTTTGGTTCGAGCTTCTCGGCAGCCTCGGCAATCTTCTCGCCAAGCTCCTCCGCCTCGTCCATACAATGCATCATCTGTTCATAATTAAACTGCTTTTTCACTTGGTCAATCTGATCATTGTAGTTATTATACAGTTCCAGCTTCTCCGCAATTTCATCCAACGTACTGCACTGCCTATTTTTGAGCTCCGCCTTCTTTCCCTCGATCAAGTCGATCTGAGACTGTGTCTGTTGAATGCGCTCTAGCTTCTCCTCAGTGCTTTTGAGCTGATATCCATTATTTTGCGTAAATATAGAAAACATATTGTTTTTTAATGAAATATTCATACCCCACCCCTGTTTCAACTTAAATTCCTGTTTCGTTAACATATCCTTCACATTTTATATCGGTCTATATTTGCAAAGAATCAAGTTGTCAAGTGTATTTTTTATAAGAAAATATCTTTCTTTTCCTCCTCATCTATGCTATACTATATGATAAAGCACCTTATTCCATTGGCAAAACGAGAAGTTCGCTTTCTGCCAGTAGTA
>CAJUII010000054.1 GCA_910586405.1 uncultured Lachnospiraceae bacterium | reverse complement strand
GCATATCAAGGCTCTTTCCATTATGGAAAGGAGCATAACGATGTCGGAAAAAAGATAACAATATTCAATATCTGTTCCCATACTTCCGCAATTTACTACACGCACGTTTCTCCCATGACTGCAAATTTTTTTCTTCGTTGTACAGCTCCCCAAAAAATTCCTGATGCATTGCTTCTGGGAGTGTAGCACATAATGCTGCTCTTTCTCTTTCATAACGCAGCTCTATTTCTTTCAACAACTGTCTGGAATATGCGCTTTCTTCAAAACGCAGTCCAAGTATCCTAACGCCCTTATTCCGAAGCTTTTTTAAATACAGGGCACACTCTTCATCGCCAAATCCCAAATTATCATTCAAAATATTTCGATAAGTTTTCATCTTATAATGAGCACTATTTTCTCTATGCAATAAATATAAAGCCGTCTTACATGCCCGAATCTCATTTTCATCAACAAATAAAATCAACTCTGTTTTTTTCAGAAATGCTGATACTTCTGTATTTTCAATACATTGAAATTTTGCTTGATGCTTTCCTAAATACTTCTTAAATTCTTCAAAAATTTTCTGCCGCATCCTAAATAATTTATTTGGACGCACAAGCACTATCTCCCGTCCCTCTCCCCATTCCTCGATACAACGTCCATTATCAGCCTGAATCAAATACTCCAATACAAGTAAATCATCCCATCTTGTATAATCACCAACCAATGTATTTTTCTCTGTAATTATTGGCAGCGCATTTATATTCTTTGCAGATCCAAATATATTTTTCGCCTCTATAAATTTTCCATATTGTATACTGGTAAATTGTTTGTTAACAATCACCTGATTCTGATTTTTCCTGCATGCCCGTAACAGATCTCCCATACTAATAACACCAATCAATTTACCATTTGTCTCACAATAAATCATATTGGAAGGCCTTTGTAATATTACTGTTCTGATTAAACCTATATCAATACTTTCTTCTTCGTCTTTTAATTTCAAGATTGTAAGCATTTCTTTTTGAGTGTATAACATCTCTTCTCCTCTATTCCATCATCCAACGATAGATTTTCTGCCCAATAAATTTGTTATCTGGCTGGCACAGATTCTTCGATATCGCGTTCAACAAATCTACCGTGTCATAAATTCCTTCATAATATATCTTATCTTTCACAGATTCCATCCGTTTGCTTACTATAGAATCTTCAATAGTTGGCTTCATCCAAGCAAACTTCCCAGTCTGTTTATCTATTTTCAGCATATAATTTCCTGAACATGCCGCAAAATAATAATTATTTTCATCTTCACAATATCCATAATATTTTAACCAAGTTGACTGATATGTAAAATCTTCTGGATAACTTTCATATATATTTATCTTCCCTGAATATAAGTCTAATATTTTTATATCGTTACCATATGCCGGAAGGAAAATTAGTCTATTTCCTGCATAGATTACTTTGCTCCATGATTCATTTTCATCCCGGTTTATATTCAGGTCTGCAATTTCCAACAACTCTGTTTTTTCTATATCCCATCTGTATACAACGCCAAACATATTCAATATATAAATGTATCCTTCGTGAAAAACAGAATGAACACAATCTTGCAATACCCTATTCAATTTGTACCTTTTCTTTTCTCCTGTCGATAATTCATAACAAAACATAACATCCGACGCTTTCGGCAAAATCCATACATCTTCTTTCACTCGGCATGCACACTGTATCTCATTGACATCTTCCAGATAACCAGAAATTTCCTGAAGTTTTTCATTTGACGTATGATATATTAAAAGTTTATTTTCATATTTGGGAAAAATATAGTAATCTGTCCTATACCGCTCAAATGATACAAAATTTATATAAGAACGAAATGCACAATTTAATGATACATATCGGCACTCCCTATTCTTTAATCCTATAATTACTAAATTTACTCCCTTAGAATCCAGCGCATATATATAATCTTGATAATTCTCCATATAATCTATCAACACCACATTTTTTTCTTGGACAAACCCCTTTTGCATTTCATAATTACTCATGTTTCCGTTCTCTAAATTAACTTTTGCCAGCAGTCCTCCTAATGCACCTATCAGAAACAGTTCTCCCTGCACTATTGTACAATTTGTAAACAAATACCTCTTCATCCTTTTTGCATTCCTTAACCACCAAAACAAACAGAGCCACAGCGATGGGAATCGCCCATGGCTCTGATGTTAAACCATTCTTGCTATCTTAAAGCCTAACAATCCTCAGCCCTAGCAAAGGAAAAATATTGACTTATGACTCAGGTACAGTAATTGTTTCTTTAATCTCTGTACTATCTTTCAAAACGATTGTTACAGTGATCTCTTTTCCCTTAATGTTATTTAACCACGCATCACTAAACTGGAATGTTGCTGGATCTGTAAATGTTTTAAACGATCCCGCTGCACTGCCAAGTGCATAATCCTTGTCTAAAAATGTAACCTTACCTGACTGGTAGTTATCTCCGCTCACGCCATTCATGGTCATCAAGCCTGATGCGTCAACTGTAATTGCACTGCTCTGTGCCTTATAACCATATGTAAGCCCACTGCCATCTGCGCCAGCTATGCCATCATAAGCGGATCCTGAAATACCAATGATATCGTATGTGAGGGTGATCCCTGACAAATCAGTGGTTGACCAGCCAGACTTTGCCTCAGACAACGCACCGATATATCTGAATGCAGCTGCATCGCCTGCGGCTGTAGTTGCGTTATCAATGTAAAGATAAGATTTTGTATTCTCTAAAGACGCCGCTGCTGTCGGTGCATCTGCAATAGCATATACTACATTACCTGCTGTCCAGGTTATACTTCCAGCTGCTGTTCCCTTCGCTACTTTGGTAAACGTAGCGGGTGTTCCACCTGCCGGTGCTGCTGTAGCTATATAAATATCCTTGTCTGCTGCAAGAGCTGCCGCGCCAGCTGCATCATCACTTGTATTCGAGAGCGCTGACATTTCATAAAAATCTGCACCGCCAACCGTCGCTGTGGCCGCAGTTTTCTCTGTGTCAACTTCGGCTCCAGTAATTCCTTTAAAGGTTGCATTCGTTGCTGCCTGAAGATAGAAGTTCTGGATAACTTCGCTCTCATTGTTTTCATCTTTTGTACCAAATGCTGTGATATTGCCCTCTGTACCTTCCAGACCATTCACTGTCGTGTCTGATCCCGTCGTGTACTCAAGCTTGTTTGTGGTCGAGTTCTCCGCTACTGCTGCCACTGCCGCCAGCCACATTGCAGGCTTTGCAGTATCTGTAGAATCTTTTGCCGCCTGCTTTGAAGATACAAGAGTTGTATCTGCGCCTACAGTTGCCTACTAAGGCTCCAACGGGTATGACATTCGTCTCAAACAATTTCTCCCCTGTCTCATCCAGTAACAATTCACACCGAATTGGTTTTGTATTATTGGGCGAATTGCCCAGCATGGCATCTGTCACATCCGAACTTCCATCTGGAAAAACCCAGTCTGTCGTCATGTATGTCTCAAAATACCCTTCCTGCACCTGTTGTGTCATATCATCCATAATTTGCTGATAATTGCCTTCATCCATGGTATACACCCCGTTATCCTTCGGTGTATCACCCTCCTTATTCATCAGCATGACAAACATCGCCACCGCGGCACCGACTGCCAGCAGCGCCACAATGCAGATACTGGCGATTATGATTTTTGTCTTTTTATTCATTTTCTGTCTCCTCTATTCATTCAGAAATCATGATTCGAGATTTCCTATTGTTTCTGTCTGGACATTCGAGTAACCTTCTTCCGTGGCTGTCTCTATCTTCAAACTTCCTTCTTCTGTACTAAGTCCTTCTGACAGATTGTTTTCTCCTTCTGTTGTCTCGGCTTCTGAAGTTTCCTCCTCCGATTCTGTCACGCTTACCAAACTTTCATTTTGCGGCTCTGACTCAGTTTCTATGTTGTCTCCCGCTGTCTCTGATTCTGCTTCCGAAGTTTCCTCATCTGGTTCTGACTCGCTCGTCGTGCTTTTTTCCGCTGGTTCTGACTCTGCTTCCGAGTTTTCTTGCGCTGGCTCTGAAATGTCCTCAGAATTTTCTTCCGCCGGCTTTCTCTCTGGCTCCCCTTCCGAACCTTCTCCCTCCTCCATGTCCTCGCTCTCTGAATCTTCTTCCGCCGGCTCCGAGATGCTCTCTGTGTATTCTGTCTCCTTCTCCTGCGGCTCTATACACCAATCATAGGTAACACTTATTTTCACATCTCTATCCTGCCAGTTTTGGGACGTATTTTCGTTCATCTCCCCTGTAAATTCCAGCGTTATGCTCTCATCTGGCGCCAGCTTGATCTCATAATCCGTTCCTTCCGGCATCAGTACAAATCTGTCCTCATCATTGATCAGCAATTCAATATATAGTTTCTTGTCTTTTCCACTATGAATACCGTCACTGTTTTCCTGCACATGGACATCTTCACCCACTTCACAGGCAATTCCGGTCAGTTTCAGTGTCCCTGACATGTCGCCAGTATTTTTTATGATATATTGCTCGGAGTAAACCTGCGTCCTGCCGTCCATCTCCCATGGGTCCATCACAATTTCAAATTTCTGCGGCATTAGCAGGCCGGTCAGCCCCATTCCTGTTTTCCACCTTTTCTCGATCTGCCCGGATTCGTCAGCGATCTCTGTCATTTCCTCTGCACTCTCCTCCGTATCAGCCTCACTCTGTGCTCCGCTTTCCCCCTCTTGCAATGACTCCTGCTCACTTTCCGTTTCAGAAGCATCTTCACGGGTACTTTGGCTTTCCTCTGGTTCGGTCGTGCTTTTTTCGAGCTGGCTTTGGCTTTCCTCTGGCTCGGATATCTGATTTTCATTTGAGTTCTCTGTCTCAAACTCTACGGTTTTTGTGTTTCCGTGCGCTGTCTCGCCTTCAATTGTGTTTTCATACTGTGTCCCGCTTTCTTCGGTTTCTGTCGTCTGATGGATTTCCTCAGCGGCATATACAGATGCCATTGAAAATAGAATACTGATTCCACTGATCAATGATGCAATCCTGACTGCTTTCGTTTTTTTCATACAGTATGCCCCTCTCGTTTTCATGTTTGATGCAAGCCCCCGCGCTGCCTTTGCGGTATCGCTTCTTTGAACGTTTTGAATGGGGCTTGCATATAAAAAAGATGTAAAGTACAAATTATTGACAACTTCATACTTTACATCTTTTTAACAAATTGATTATTTTATTCTCGATATAGATTTGACAATCTAAACAATGTCCAACTGGAAATTTTGATCATAGTCCGCAGCATCCTTACAAAAATACATCTTCCTGTTATATGGATTGGCAGTAAAAATCACCTGTTGTAATATATCCATTCCCAGCACTGTGTCCGTTACCCTCTCATCAAAGGTTATCCATATATCTTGTTTTCCTAGATCTATATTTCCAATTGTAAACTGTTTCAAACTACATTTATAAAATGTAACAGGCATACTTCTAACAAACCCGCCAAGCGCTTTGATCTCGTTATCTGCCAACTCACTTTCTTCTAAATGTATATCAAAAATCTTATAGTTACAACAAGTAAACATTGCTCCGGTATCCACTATAAATTTTGCCATGTTAACATCTCTGTTCACCATAATGCACTCAGCCGATACTTATTGTTCTTTATACTCGTATTGTACACCTACTGCTCCTCCATTGTTATAGCTTCCACCAAGAACACATAATTTTCCTTCTGCCCTCAATTTTTCTCTCTGGTCGATCAATTGGTCAAATGAATCATTCGACGTACTAACACAATACAAATAACCGTTATGATCAACAATTTTATCATAACTGTCTATAATGTAAAGGTACTTGCAGTCTTTATATAAATCTTCCATTTCATCATCCGATCTAAGCACCTTCTCGTCGAGCATTTTCAGCATAAAATCTGCCTCCTTTTCGTTCCTGCTTCCAAGTCATCATGATATAGTCAGTATAACATTGCATCCTATTTTCGTCAAGGTTTCTCGAATATATGTTTCTATTATCTATTTCCATCTACCCTCTACAGATATAAAGTATGAAATTGTCAAGGTTCCACTTTTCTTCAAAATCTCACGCAGTAATCTCTACATTCTGTATCATGACTGGTTTTCCTGTCTGTTGATACAGTTGTACCACACTGCTTCCATCGCCGTAATATGCATCGCTGATCGCGATTGCCCTGTCCAGATCTGCGGTATCGTCATAGATGCCCCAGCCTTCTGCTAAATACTGATTCCGCATTGTTTTATATGCCTCCCACAGCTGAGGACGCATGCTGGTGAGTGTGCTCTCAATCAGCGGATGCGGACGCCACAGCAGGACTGCTTCCTCTTGATTTTTCCGAAAAACATCAAATACATAGTTCATCTTCGCAAGCATCTTTTCGTTATGTCTCAACAGCCCGGCAATACTCGTATTGTACAGAATGATTTTCTTCCAGCTCTTATCAGGTCTGCGGATTAACTCCAACCATGGTTCGGGTATTTTCACTTCTTCTTTTATGGTACATGCCACCTTGTCATATTTCGGTGAGCCAAGACCAAGAATCTTATTCTCCCAGTATTTTCTTGCGGCAGCGCTGCAATCGCCTGATTCTTTCATAAGAACTTTGATATAGACCTGCCGCATGTCCTCCGACTGCACAATGACCTTGTCGGCATTGTACACGCCCGGCGTGGTGCAGAAATGCTGCATGGACTTTATTCGCTCCTCCTCCTCAGGCTTGATCTCTCCCAATACGAAATATGGTATATAGATCAACTGGTCTGTAAATTTATTTAAATGCTCCGAATAGAAAAACGGATGCACGCTTGTGACCAGATTCAGTCCGTCATACGGGTTATGGATATAGATCATGTCTGGGCGATGCTTCTCGAAATCAAATGTATCATATTTGGTAATAGGCACATACGCTGGATACTGGTCATCTTCGCAGTGCATTTTGCGAAAACTGCCGTCTGGATTCTTGTCATAATATGAAATCGGAATTACATAGGCATCACAGTTTTCGTCCTCATCTGCTGCGCGCTACACACTTTCCAAGCTGTCCCACATACTCGCTTTATATGGAAGAAACACTGCTTCTATCCTAGTACAGCATTTCCTAATCCCTCATACACTTAGCACTTGCTATTTACGCCATCGCCGCGTTGTCGTCAGTCAACAATGCCACCGCATTGCCTCCTTCCTCCGCCTTGCGCTGACGAAAATATCAAGCACTAAGTATATGGGGATTAAGAAAACGCTGTACTAGTCGGAATATCCCATTTAAAGCTGTTCTCAGCTTTGATTAGCTGCTGCCTGAGCAATTTATGAACTTTTTTTGCATTGTGCTCTTTGTCTGATGAAAACAGCTCTTCGTACAACTGATACACAAGTTCACAATATTCTTCCAGAAGGCAAACCGTCGGGTGTCCCTCTCCCTCTATGTTTTCAATAAATGTGCCTATCGCGGCGGCGCTGTCCTGACAGTCCTTTAGCAAATCCAGTGCCTGTTCGATATGGTGCTGTTCGACATCGCTTTTGATCTGTATGTGTGCTTCCTCGAGTTGCCCAAACAGTGTTTCTGCCTGCTGTCTCTGCGCTTTTCTCATTTCTGTTCTCCAGTTTTTAGAAACTCTTTAAAAAATAATTATCATACGGATAAGCCGAGTGTCTCCACCTGCAAATCTGACATAGTAGATTTGCTTCGCTCCGCATAAGGCTGCGGTCTTGGCATACCGGAAAATCATGAAATCATGGCTTAGATAATGCCGTCTTTTGCCTTTATGGACAGTTGTTTCACCGCCCATGATATTGTAAACATACGCCCCTGTGATCCTGATTGGTGCACTGTACCAGCGACATTTTATCGAAATTGAGTATACATCTCCGGGCACCAGCTTCTGCTGATATTGTTCCTTGGGACGCCCATGTGCATAAAAATGCCGCCGGCACAGTACGCCGGGTGAAATCATCTGTGTAAATATCAGATAATTTATTCTCAGGGTTGTATGATTCAACCTCTTGTTGCTATATAATTGTTTTCAATGTTTTTAGCGCCGTTCAATGAGATCGCAGCGGCAAACCCGCAATCTGGACAATAAAAACCGTCCGGCATTCGCCTGCCCTCAGCGCCGCAAAGGGAACAAATATTTCCCGTTCCTTTTGAACTGATCTCAACCAGCTCAATCGCATTCAAGCGGCATTTGTACGACAGCCGTTCCCTGATATAGCCATTAAAGCTTCTTGTCAAATTTCTATTGGTAGATCTTGATGGAAGCTTGGTTTTATTGACGGTTACTGGCCTCGTAATCACAATCTTTGCTGGCTTTTCTGCCGCCAGCATTCTGTTGATCTCCGTATTGATGAATGTCTCTGTCTTTGCGCGCTGCTTTTCTTTATTCCGCCTGTATTTCTCTGTGCCAAGGTTGCATCGTTTTATCAGGTCTGCTTTTTCCCGATCTCCATCTGCACTGCTTCTCCGGTGCGCCGTGTGCATACTGGCACGCGCGCTGTTTTTTTCCATCAGACGCCGTGTCTCTGCCGATGTCATGCTGCCCAGTGACTCTCCATAAACATTTCCGTTTGACAGCGTAAGCATGTCACGATAGCCGATATGGATATAGATGGTGTTTTCATAGTCTGCATGTTTTCTGATTCTTGTCTCTGTTGGCAGTGCCAGTGCAGCATAATCTTTCCTGATGCAAAGACGAATCTGCCGGGTACAGATATGGTCATCTTTTAAGGGCAGTGCAATCCGTTTTCCCGGTATCCTTGACGCGATGCAAATCATACCGTTCCGATAGGTATAGCCGCATGGCGCGATACTGAAATAATCCGCACTGTCGGTATTTGGTCTTGCCAGATACTTCCTCGTAAGCCTGCAAAGCAGACTGTTGAGACGTTCCGTGTCAATGTCAAGCCCCTTTGCATTTCTGGGAAGTTCAAACGTCTCATGGCAAAGCACGGCGGCGTAGACTTTGTCCAGCCTCAGGATTGTCCTTAAATACATTCTGTCCTCGCTGCTCAGATTCTCGTTTGCCGTGATCAGAATGCCAATCTTCTTTTTCAGCATTCCCCACATTCCTTTAATGTCCGCCACTGCGTCAATGATCGCAGGGTCAAAGTATGCGGAGGGCAGTCCCAGTTGCGTCCGAATCCCGCTGTGGCGCATTTCGCCCATGATATCATACGCAGGAGTCAGCCTGCCGAGACTTTTAATGCCGGCATATCTTTTGTAGGTATGATTCTTGACCTTATTGTAGTCCAAAGCGATCCCCCTTAAAAACGCCATCGTCTCCTCTGGCAAGGGTTCACTGTACTGCCATATGGTCTTTGTCAGCGTACCTCCCACGATATCCTCCTAAATTCTCTGTCACTTTGCAAAAAATTATGGTACAAACGCTATTTTTCAGATATAAATAATTATAGCAATGCTCTTATCTCATTTTCGCAGACTATTTGAATCTGCGAAATTTTATTTGCAAAAAACAGGCCGCTTCTATACGCTCGAAAATAAAAAATCTGAAGCAAATGATGGTTCTTCCATATTTGCATCAGATTTTATTATGTTAGCAAATGACTCGTATAAAAATTTTAAACTAGTATACAGTATCATCGGCGCACCATAAAATCAAGCGAAAGATCAATATACAACGAACAGCGCAAAATTTGTAATTTAATACACCGATACAACTTTTACTGGATTTTTTATCACGGCCATGATAGAATATAGAACAGAGGTGAGCGTCGTGGAGACAAAAGAAAAACAATTTGGCATCAGTTTACTCTTAATACTGTCCATTTTTCTTGGAGTTTGTTTTGGCAGTGCCGATAGGGATTTTCCCCATACTGCGCGGTACGAGTTTTCACAGAATAAAACAATCAGCTACAATGCAAACGATGGCGTTGCAAATTCGGCAGAGATGCTTGAAGCACGCAGCGTCATAGAACTGATCAACGATACTGTACGGCATTCAACCGGCAAAAACAGCAGGTCTCTGGCCCGGCTGCTTTTGCTGGTTGTTGCTGTTGTGATTTTCAGCACTTCTTATTTCATCGTGGCGGTAAAATGGACGCATATTCCAATCTTGCGCAAGAAAGCCATCGAGTTAAATTATATCCACAACAAGGACGGCAAAAAATAAATACGGTAGAACTCCATTTGGATTTTACAATATATTGAAACCTGTGTATCGCAGAGGTTTTTTTGGCGTACAGTATCTGTTGCCAGTCATGAAAAATTTGAATGATAGGAGGTGAAAATGATGGAAGAATTGGCAAATGAGCTTGTCGAGCAGCTAGAATGTGTGGCGGTGTTCACTGTACATATCGGCGGCTGGGAAATTCCAATTTACGAATCGACAGTGATCACATGGGTGATTATGCTGCTCGTACTGCTGCTCTCTTTATTTCTGACAAGGAACCTACAGGTGCATCCGACCGGAAAGCGCCAGCTCTTTGCGGAAATGCTTGTGACAAAAATTGAAGGCTTTATCACGGACATGGTTGGAGAGGAAGCAAAAGGATATGTACCGTATCTGAGTACCGTGTTGATTTATCTGGCTTTTGCGAACCTGATTGGTTTGTTTGGCGTCAAACCGCCGACAAAGGATTTGAATGTCACGGCGGCGCTGGCGTTGATGAGTATTGTGCTCGTGCAGTATGCGAGCATACACAGCAAGGGCGCAGGCGGGTGGCTCAAAAGCTTTAAAGAGCCGATGGCGATCGTGACGCCGATCAACATCCTTGAACTATTCATCAAACCGCTGTCGCTGTGTATGCGATTGTTCGGAAACGTACTTGGCGCTTTTGTCATCATGGAGTTGATTAAAATTCTGGCGCCGGCTGTCGCGCCGGTTCCCTTCAGCCTTTACTTCGACATTTTCGACGGGCTGATACAGGCATACGTGTTCGTGTTCCTGACGTCGCTCTACATCAGAGAGGCAGTCGAATAAACATTTGTTAATCTAAGGAAAACAAAAACAACTGAATATTGATGAAATGAACATATTTTGATGAAAAACGCCGTATGTCCTTACGGCGGAATGGAGGTAAATTATGGGTGTAGCAATTGGAGCAGGCATTGCAGCGTTGGCAGGTATTGGAGCGGGAATTGGAATCGGAATCGCTTCCGGCAAGGCAGTTGAGGCGGTGGCAAGACAGCCGGAGGCTGACGGAAAGATCACAAAGCTTCTGCTGCTCGGCGGCGCGCTTGCCGAGGCAACGGCGATTTACGGGTTTGTTGTGGCGATTTTGATTATCATGCTTGTGAAATAAGCGGCTGGGAGGTACATTATGTTAAAACTGGATATAAATCTTGTTTTTACCGTAATTAATCTGCTGATTATCTACTTTATTTTGAGCAAATTCCTGTTCAAGCCGGTGAAAAACATACTGGCAAAAAGGCAGGAGGAGATTGACAAGCAGTATGCAGAGGCAGAGGAAGCCAAAACACAGGCAGGTGCGCTGCGACAGCAGTATGAAGCCTGCGTGAAGGGAATTGACGAAGAAAAAGCGGCGGCAGTCAGCAAGGCGCGCGAAAAAGCCGACGAGGAATATGGAAGAATCGTGGCGGAAGCCAAATCGGAGGCTCAGAAAATTGTGTCCGACGCCAGGAGAAAGGCACAGGGCGAGCAGGAACGCAGTATCAGGCAGGCACAGGAAGAGATTGCCGGGCTTGTCATGGAAGCCGCGGCGCGCGTGGTTGCCTCGGGACAGGGACAGGCCGCGGACAGGGAACTTTATAACCAATTTTTAGCAAAGACGGGTGAACAACGGTGATAAATACGGTATCAGAGTATGCAAAAACAATGCGGAAGCTGGGGATCGCGGAAAATATCGTATTCCGCACGGAGGATATTTTAAAATCAGTGCCGCAGATACAGGAGGATTTCGAAAATCCTACCGTGGCGCTCGAGAAAAAGCATCATGTGATTGACATGGTGTTTCCCAGTGAAATCCGTGATTTCTTAAAACTATTATGCGACAATGGCGATATGCAGTATTGGGGGGAAATCTTAAAAGAACGCCGAAACACTGCCACGGAGAAAAAAGACGGTTTTTCGGTAAAATTAAGATATGTGACGGCGCCAGATGCAGCACAGCTCAAAGGGATTCAAGCGTTTGTGCAGAAACAGTACAAGGACAGCGGCGAGATTTCCTTTGAGATGGAGGAGGACGCTTCGATCGGGGGCGGCTTTATCCTCGAGGCGGGAAACGAGGTCTATGACTGGAGTACCAAAGGACGTTTACAGCAGTTTCAGGAACGCTTCTCTAATGCAGGCGTCCAGACGGCGGCAAGCACCGAGAACATTATTTCGATTCTGCGCGCCGAGATCGAGAATTTTGAGCTGGAAGCACAGGATAAGGAAATTGGCACCGTGATCTGGGTAGGCGACGGCATTGCCAATATTGACGGGATTGATCACGCGGCATATGGCGAGATTATCGTTTTTGACTGCGGCGTCAAAGGAATGGTGCAGGATATCCGGCGCGACGAAATCGGCTGTATCCTGTTTGGCCGCGACGTGGAAATCCGCGAAGGCTCGGGGGCGGCACGGACAGGCAAACGCGCAGGCGTTCCAGTGGGCGACGGCTTTCTTGGCAGGGTGATTGACGCGCTCGGCGCACCGATTGACGGCGCGGGCGCCATCAAAGAGGAGGGCTATATGCCTGTGGAGCAGCCCGCACCCACGATCATTGACAGAAAATCCGTGAGTGTTCCCCTTGAAACGGGAATTTTGGCGATTGACTCCATGTTTCCGATCGGACGCGGACAGCGCGAGCTTATCATCGGCGACCGCCAGACGGGAAAAACATCGCTTGCCATCGACACCATTTTGAACCAGAAGGGCAAGGACGTGGTTTGTATTTATGTGGCAATCGGGCAGAAGGCATCAACGATTGCGAAGCTGGTAAACACCCTGAAAAGCAATGACGCGATGGACTACACTGTCATTGTGTCTGCTACAGCAAGCGACCCGGCGCCCCTTCAGTATATTGCGCCCTATTCCGGGACGGCGCTTGCAGAATATTTTATGCACAAGGGCAGGGACGTGCTGATTGTATATGATGACTTGTCAAAGCACGCGGTTGCGTACCGTGCACTCTCCCTTCTGCTGGAGCGCTCGCCGGGGCGCGAGGCTTATCCGGGCGACGTATTTTATTTACATTCCAGACTGCTCGAGCGTTCGGCGCGTCTTAGCGACGAGAAGGGCGGCGGCTCGATTACGGCGCTTCCAATCATTGAAACGCAGGCGGGCGATGTGTCCGCATATATTCCTACCAATGTGATCTCTATTACAGACGGACAGATTTTCCTTGAGAGCGACTTGTTCTTCTCTGGAATGCGTCCGGCTGTAAACGTGGGACTTTCCGTGTCGCGCGTAGGCGGCGCCGCCCAGACCAAGGCAATGAAAAAAGTGGCGGGCAGTATCCGTATTGACCTTGCCCAGTTTCGTGAGATGGAAGTGTTCACGCAGTTTGCCTCCGATCTCGACAGCGCCACGAAGGAACAGCTTCTGCACGGTCATGTGCTGATGGAACTGTTAAAACAGCCCTTGTGCCGCCCGCTCAGTATGGCGGAGCAGGTCATTACGCTCAGCGCGGCAAATGCAAAGATCATGCTCTCCATACCGATTCAAAAGGTAAAGGATTTCCAAATGAAGCTGCTTGCATATATGAAAGAAACGCATTCAGGGCTTATGAGAAAGCTCGAAACAACCGGCGTGCTGGACGATGAACTGAATCAGGAGATTGTCAATGCGGCGCTTGAATTTAAGAAAAACTATGAATCGTAGCGGGGGTGCAGAAAATGGCTAGTACACGGGAAATACAAATCCGCCGGAAAAGTATTCAGGATACCATGAAGATCACGAATGCCATGTATATGATTTCCTCCACAAAACTGCGCAAGGCGCGAGCAAATCTGGAGGAGACAGAGCCTTACTTTTTCACACTGCAGTCGCTTGTCACCAACATCATGCAGCGCCTGCCCGATGTTGAACATGAGTTCTTTGGCGAGCGGACGAACAAGAAGCCGGAGGACAAGGTAAGGGGATATATCGTGATCTCGGCGGACAAAGGTCTGGCGGGGGCATACAACCATAACATATTAAAGTTTGCGCAGGACCAGATCAGTCAGTGGAAACACTACAAGCTGTTCGTTGTCGGCAGGGCGGGAAGGCATTACCTGAGAAACAGAGGCATACCGCTCGCGCGCCACTTCCACTATGCCGCGCAGAACCCTTCACTGCACCGCGCGCGCATTATCAGCGAGACAGTCATGGAACAGTACCGCTCTGGAGAGCTTGACGAGATTTACATTATTTATACCTATATGAAAAACAGCATGACAACGGAGACGAAAATGACGCGGCTTCTCCCATTTTTGCCTGAAAATTTTAAGCAGGACGGCGTGGAGAGCGTACAGCCATGGGAGGGGAACGACAATGGAATGTTCCACGGCGAGCTGCTGCTAAAGCCGTCCCCGAATGCCGTGCTTGACAACATTCTTCCAGACTGCGTGATGGGGTATATTTACGGCGCGCTCATCGAAGCGTTTTGCAGTGAGCAGAGTGCCCGTATGATGGCTATGGAAGCCGCCAACAAGAGCGCCGCGGAGATGATTCATGACCTGTCGATCGAGTACAACAGGGTGCGCCAAGCGATGATTACACAGGAGATTACCGAGGTTATCTCAGGCGCGAAGGCGCAGAAGAAAAAGAAGAAGGCGAAGAAAAAGGAGGAAAAATAACGTTGGATAAGGAAACGTGGAATAAGGGAAAAATCATACAAGTCATGGGACCTGTCGTAGACGTTGCATTTGAGGACAATGAGCTTCCTTATATTAAAGATGCCTTAGAAGTTACCTGCGAGGGAAAACGCCTCGTGATGGAGGTGGCACAGCATATTGGCGACAATACGGTGCGCTGCATCATGCTGGCGGCAAGCGAGGGACTTTGCAGGGACATGGAAGTGACCGCTACGGGCAAGGGAATACAGGTTCCAGTAGGGAAAAAGACACTGGGAAGGCTGTTTAACGTACTGGGCGAACCTGTTGACGGCGGCGAGCCGCTTGACAGCGAGCCGCACTGGGTCATCCACCGAGAACCGCCGCATTTCGAGGAGCAGAGTCCTGTCGTGGAGATGCTGGAAACCGGAATCAAGGTGATTGATCTGCTCGCGCCCTATGCCAAGGGCGGGAAAATTGGTCTGTTCGGCGGTGCGGGCGTCGGCAAGACTGTGCTGATACAGGAATTAATCAGAAATATTGCGACTGAGCATGGCGGCTATTCGATTTTTACGGGCGTCGGCGAACGCTCAAGAGAAGGCAACGACCTCTGGTCTGAAATGAAAGAATCCGGGGTTTTGGAGAAAACGGCACTTGTGTTCGGACAGATGAATGAGCCGCCCGGCGCGCGTATGAGGGTTGCGGAAACGGGTCTTACAATGGCGGAGTATTTCCGTGATGAGGAACACCAGAACGTGCTTTTGTTTATTGACAACATTTTCCGTTTTGTGCAGGCGGGCAGCGAGGTTTCCGCGCTGTTGGGCCGTATGCCGTCCGCGGTAGGATACCAGCCGACGCTTGCCACGGAGGTCGGTGAGCTGCAGGAGCGCATCGCGTCCACGGACAAGGGAAGCGTGACCTCCGTGCAGGCAGTATATGTGCCGGCAGACGACCTTACTGACCCGGCGCCCGCGACAACGTTTGCACACTTGGACGCGACGACAGTGCTCTCACGAAAAATTGTTGAGCAGGGGATTTATCCCGCCGTTGACCCGCTGGAATCCTCCTCGCGAATCCTAGAGGCGGAGGTCGTGGGAAAGGAACATTACGAAACGGCAAGGGCAGTTCAGGAAATGCTTCAAAAATACAGGGAGTTACAGGACATTATTGCAATTCTGGGCATGGAGGAGCTCTCGGACGAGGACAAGATTACCGTGTACCGCGCAAGAAAGGTGCAGCGGTTTTTGTCACAGCCGTTCCATGTGGCGGAGAATTTTACCGGCATCAAAGGAAAATACGTTCCCATTGCCGAGACAATCCGCGGCTTCAAGGCGATTATAAGCGGAGAGATGGATGACTACCCGGAGGCGGCTTTCTTCAATGTCGGCACGTTGGATGAGGTGATTGAAAAGTCGCTGAGACTGCTGCAATCACAACAATCATAAGCCTCTGGTGTCTGTAAAAATATGGAGGATTGATATGGGTACATTTGACTTGAAAATACTGGCGACCAACAAGGTGTTCTATGATGGAAAATGCAAAATGCTTGTCGTACCCGCGCTCGACGGAGAGCTTGCAGTGATGGCAGACCATCAGAATATGGTAGTTGCCACGACAATTGGCGACATACGGTTTCAAGATGACCAAAGCGACGAATGGCACACGGCAGTTGTCGGCATCGGCTTTGTGCATATTGCCAACAACCGCGTGACAATGCTTGTGGACACGGCAGAGCGGCCGGAGGACATTGACGAGGTGCGCGCCCGCGAGGCATACGAACGCGCGCTCGAGCAATTACAGCAAAAACAGAGTATTCAGGAGTACCATGTGTCACAGGCATCACTTGCAAGGGCAATGCACCGCCTGAAAAAGGGCACAAGAAAGATCGTCGATTAGCAAAATGGCACCGCTTTTGTAGCGGTGCCATTTATCAGCGCATCGCCCGCCGCGACCGAAGCGAGCATCAGGCTCTGAAGTGCGATCGGGAAGGCAAGTCTTGCCAGATTTCTGTAAAATTCTTTTTTGTGAATAAATTCCTTGTGATTGTTCTCTTTCATCGTTGTCCCCCATGCTGCCTTGATCGGCAGAATTTTTCGGTCTGGATCTTCTCCCGTCGGCTTTTCCAAACGAAAGCCAGACACCGTCGCAAATGCCAGGATATCTTTCATTTCACACGCCCTTGGTCAAAGCTCCCATTATTCTATCACAGACGCATCTACAAAACCATCAATTCTTAGATCTATTTACAAAATATTAATGTCCTTACATAGTTCCATTTTGTAAAATGAAGCGGTATAATAATAAAGACGCAATGTCAAGCGCAATCTGTTCTACCACCTGCGCCAGTGCAAGAGTCTAATCCAGATCATGCGACAAGATGTGCCCGTGGGACGACGTGGATTTGTCTACCTGACAAGCGCTAACTATGTAAAATAATTTAATATGAGGAGGTTTTATTGATGACCATTGAAGAATGTCGAAAATATCTTCCAGCCAGCTGGGTGGAGATTATTGAAAAGGACCCTGTACTACTGGAAATCTTTCACGAACATGAGTATGATCTGGACTGTGAGGCAGTTCCCCCCTTCTTGATTCAGGACTTGCGAGACGGCGAGCTGGAGCATCTGCGCCCCATCTTGAACCTCTATGGCGATCCCGGTCTACATATGTATCAGGGCTTACTGGAGATTGACGAAGCTAGCAGAGATACCGCGGAAATTCAGCACCCCAATGGAGATACATCCTATGCCGCATACTTCTATGCCCGATTTTCGGAAGAACACAAGCAGGATGCTGTCAATGCCGCCCGCACCTATCTCCATGCGATCAACCGCATATTTGTGGAGGTGTTCGACGAAGACGCCCCCTTGGATGAGGACGCCCAAATTGAGTTTCTCTCTGGACAGGAGGGACAGGACTTTCAGGAGCAGGTTTTTCAGGCGTATGCGCATGGAGAAATCGGGGAAGATGTGCCAGATACAGACTTAGGAGACTGGTACCATGATCTACCCTACCGGAAGGGATGCGAAGATATCCATCTGATGCATGAAGCGCTGTACCATATCAGCTGCGACTATAATCTGTCCTATTACCTACAGTGGCCCATGTTAGAAACCAATCAGGAAAACCCTTTCCTGGGCTATTTTGAACTTTGCAAGCTGGGACTGCAAATCTATTTCCCCAAGCGGAATCGTATCGTCCTGGTTTTTTAAGTACATTTCAACATCATAGCATATTCTGAATAGTAACAGGAGGGTGCGATATGCGTATTTTAATTGCTGAAGATGAGGTTGAGCTTGCCAGGGGACTAAAGTTCTTGTTGGAAAAAAATAAATTCACCGTGGACATTGTTCACGATGGAGCAGACGCATTGGATTGTTTTCAATGCTCAGAATATGATGTTGTGGTGTTGGATATCATGATGCCAAAAGTCAATGGTCTGGAAGTGCTGCGCCAGATTCGAAAGCGCAGATCAGCGGTTCCTATTCTCATGCTGACCGCGAAAGCGGAGGTGGAAGACCGCGTAGCCGGACTGGAAGCGGGGGCGGATGATTATCTTCCAAAACCATTTGCAACAAAGGAGTTTATCGCGCGGGTAAAAGCGCTTTCTCGCAGAAATGCGGGGTATGCGGACCTTGTCTTATCGTTTGGTGACGTGCAATTAGACTGCAACAAATATGAGCTTGCCTGCAAGGAAAATACAGTGCGCCTAAACAATAAGGAATTTCAGATGGCGGAGCTGTTCATGCAGCACCCGCACTTTGTCTTCTCGACCAATCATTTGATGGATAAGATCTGGGGACAAGACTCCGAGGCGGACATGAATGTCGTGTGGACCTATATCGGTTTCGTGCGCAAAAAGCTCCGACAGATCGGAAGCGGTGTTGAGATACGGACTGTGCGCGGCGCCGGATATTCGCTGGAAGAATCATGAGGTAATCCTATGCTGAGAAAGATGAAAAGACGGTTTATCATCGCTGCGATGGCGGCTTTTGGGATGGTGATGCTGGTGCTGGTGGTGGGCATCAATGTGGTTAATTATGGCAGGATGACCTCCACGCAGGACGGCATGGCTGAAAGTCTGCTGGAATATGAGCGGCGGATGCATGAACACAAAAGGCGCAGATCTGTGCCGCCGGATAAAAAGTCTAAGGAACAGGAGCGAAAATCCTCTGCGCAGTCCGAACCAGATTTCCCGCCGATTACAGAACTGCCGGGAGGCGGTCCAGAAGCACGCTTTACCATCCGTTTTTTTGCTGTTTATTGCGCTTCATCCGGGGAGATGGAGGTCATCTCCAGGGACTTTATCTACTCGATTGATGAGGAAACTGCCAAAGAATATACCACAGCAGTCCTTCGTAAAAACAGAGAAAAAGGGTATTATGGAGACTATCGTTTTCAGATTAAGAAAGAAGAGGCAGGCAGCACTGTACTATTTCTGAATGTGACCTCCGAGCTTCGCTTTGTGAAATCCCTGTTTGTGATTTCACTGGCAATCGGCTTTTCCAGTCTGCTGGTCGTTTTTGTACTTGTTCTATTTTTTTCACAGTACGCAGTCAGACCTTATATGAAAAATATGGAGCGTCAGAAGCGTTTTATCACGGACGCCGGGCATGAATTGAAAACGCCCATCACCTCCATCGCGACCAGCGCTGATATTGCGGCGATGGAATACGAGGACGATGAATGGATTTCCAACATTCAGAAACAGACTGCGCGCCTTACCCGTCTGGTGAGCGAGCTTGTGGCGTTATCAAGAATGGATGAGGAAATCCCATTCCCCGAAAAGAGCAGCTTCTCCCTGAGCGATGCCGCCTGGGAGACGGCGGAGCCGTTTGCTGTGCGCGCACGGGCAGAAGGGAAACGTTATGATCAGAATATAGGCGAAAATCTGACGGTTTTTGGCGACCGCAATTCCATACAGCAACTGATTTCCATCCTGCTTGACAACGCGGTCAAATACACGCCCGCATCGGGTGAAATCCGGCTGGATCTTTATCGCAGGCGGCGAAAGGTCTGTATAGAGGTGTCCAATACATGCGAACTGCAGGATACTGCAGATTTGGACAGGCTGTTTGACCGCTTTTACCGCGTGGATGAATCCCGCTGTACGAACACTGGCGGAACAGGAATTGGGCTTGCAATGGCACAGGCGATCGCAGAGACACACGGCGGAAAAATCCGCGCGGAGCGCGCAGACAAAAATATGATACGATTTAGAGTCCTTCTCTAAATCCTGAGCCATTCACACCATACTCAAAATAATCAAAGTCCGCATATTTTCCAAACCCTGTCAAATCCTGACAGCAGATTCCCACCATCGCGCCTGTAAACCAGCCCTCGTCACACGCCTCGTCAGACAGATAGCTACAGTCAAACACTTCTCCGATCTTTGTATAGTCCGCATCCGTCCCGACGGCATAATAAAACTGCATCCGGTCATGATCGACCGCCACCCTAAAGTAAAGCTTCTTCCCGCACTCAACTGATCTGTATCCAACCGGATACGAATATTGTTTATTTTCGGCGCGCAGAATGCTGATGCATTTGCCGAGATTCTCGTCATGAGAACAGTGCAGATACAGATAATTGTCCGTATCGTACATACAGATTAATCCCGCCATCTGTTTAAACACCTCCGGCTCAAACTCCATACATGTCTCTGCCGTAAATTCAAACTCCGTCCAGCGTCTAGCGATCAACGACTGGTGAAATTTCGATGCCAGCCCCTCCCTGCCGTACAGCCGCAGCCATCCTGGGCGCTCTGTGAGGGACAAATGGTATTCTGTCATCGGCACGCGCAGCGACTGATACTCCACATCCAAGCTGGCACTGTCAAAATCATCCTTGTCTGGTTTGACCGCAAACTTCCAGGGCGTTAGCCCCTCGATCTCCATCTCCGCATCCGGCAGATTTGTCCCATTGTCCAGAATCAGCCAGTCCTCTGTCGTCCAACGCATTTTCTGTATAGCCGTCTCCCTGCCAAGCGTATAGCGTCTGCTGCCGGGAAAACGCACACAATCCGAAGGATTCCTGTTTTTGAGCGGTCTGCCGCACAGATGCACCGCATAAACCTCTCCCTCCTTTGTTTCCACAAGACTTGCATGCCCTGCTTTCTGAATCGGGTAGTCTGGGTGATGTCTGGTTATCAGTATCGAATATGCCTCGCTGTCCGATGTCCGGTACATAAAGGCATCCCGATACATCTCATACGGTCCCCATATATCTCTGGATCGCTGTATTGTCTGTCCATGAAGCTCTCCGGTCCCCGTGTCCGTCGAAAACAGATAATACCACCCATTTCGTTTATAGATATGCGGACCTTCTAAAAAAATCTTGTCCCCCACATAGACTTCCTTTACTGGCCCGATCACACGCTGCTGGTCTGCATCATACTCCTGCAAGATGATTCTCCCTGCATACTTCTTGGGAATCCTATGGTCCGTCACCATGCTGACCATATATTTCCTGCCGTCATCATCATGAAACAGGGAAGGGTCAAAACCAAAGTTATTGAGCATAATGGGTTTGCTCCACGGCCCTAGTACGGCGTGTTCCCCACATTTCCACACAGGTCATAGTAATTGCGCGCAACGCTGAACACCTTGCGGTTAATGCCATTCTTGTATGTGCTGTCGTGCGGCGGTATCAGAATCAGCTTATTGCTGTCGCGGTCCAGTTCAGAATATCCGACTAGCTGTTCAAACAAGGGTTGATTATTAAAATACGTCCCGTCCATTGCCTTGTGAAAATCCAGTTTCTCTCCCGTCAAATCCTGCGCGATAAAATGCAAAAGGACATAAAGGAAGAATATGTGCTGCCATACGAAGATATATTGTAATAATATGGCATTTTTGACCAATATTCTGCATACTAACCTTTGGCTGCACCTGCCGTAATTCCCTTTACAAAATACGAAGGTACAGGGATGCCGGCAGGGCAACAGGGTCTTTCAGGATATCGCCATTGCTCTTAAAGGCTGACATCAGCGCAAAAAATATCGGGTACACAAACAGGACCGCAAGCAGTATCGTGCACACAAACAAGATGATATGGCTGGGTCTCAAACGTTTTACGGCTCTCTCCATTACATCTGCACCTCCCTGCTTCTCAAGAATTTCTGCTGTAAAGTGTTCAGTATGATAATGATGAACAACAGCATGATTCCCACTGCGGTTCCAAATCCCTGACGTCCCTCATTAAATCCCACTTTGTACAACAGATAGACCAGCGTCTCCGACGTAAATCCAGGTCCCCCGTCTGTCATGACATTAATCTGGTCAAATACCTTTAATCCATTGATTAAGGACAGGGTAAAATTAATTGTGAACGCGCCTGAAATCATGGGAATTGTAATGTGGCGGAAACGCTGTACCGCTGTTGCGCCGTCAATCTGCGCCGCCTCAATCAAATCTGTCGATACGCTCTGGAGAGATGCCAGATAAATAATCATATAATACCCCGCGCCCTTCCAGATCAGCACCAGACCAATCATAATCAGTGTCAGCGACGTATTGCCAAGCCAATCCTGCCTTGCATCCTCAAGACCGATATTTTTCAGAATCGTATTAAATGTGCCAAAATTGTAATTGTACATAATCTTCCAGATAAAACCGGAAACAATACCACTTACCAGTACCGGCAGATAAAATGCACTTCGAAATGCATTTTTCCCCCATCTGACATGATCTACAATTAATGCAAGCGCAAGCGCCATGACATTCTCACAGATGGATATAAACACCGTCAAAATGACTGTATTTTTCAGGGCGTTTCCAAAGCGTGCGCTGGTAAAAATCTCCTTATAGTTAGCAAGTCCGATAAATTTCACATTCGGGCTGATGCCGTCCCATGAGGTAAAGCTGTAATATACACTGGAAATCGTCGGCACAATGATAAAAAGGGTAAAAAAAATAAAAGCAGGTACGATAAATGCAATTGTTACCTTATCCAGTCCTTTTTTTTGTTTCATGGAATCCTCCTCTCTTGTTCTAGCATGTAATGGCGAATTAAATGTAAAAAATCAGAAAGGAAAAGCACAGTCCAGAC
>CAJUII010000053.1 GCA_910586405.1 uncultured Lachnospiraceae bacterium | reverse complement strand
ACCCCAAATTGAGCAAGGTTGCGCAGAGTCTGCCTATAATTTTCGATATACTTCTCACGGGACGGCAATCCGATTTTAATGTCATCATGAACGTTCACGCTCTCTACCACATCCATATGAAAACCGTAATCCTCAATCTGGCGGCGCATCTTCTCGATCTCCTCTACTTCCCACACCTCACCTGCCGCCTTGTCATGAAGTGCCCAGACCAGCCCCGTCACGCCGGGAATCTGCCGAATTTGCTCCTGAGTAATGCTGTCATTGCCCTCGCCATACCAGCGAAATGTCATCTGCATTTTGATACCCCTTTCTGCGTTCTATTCACCGCGCCGCCGCGCAAGCTCTGCCACATTTGCCTCCACCCGCCTCTTATTCAGCGGATAAAGTCCTATCAAAAATAATGCCACCAGCCCAAAGCCTACGATGGGCGCAATACAGGAAAGTATAAAGATGCGCTCAGTGATCGCCGGCTCAAACGCTGTCTCGTTGGTGTAGCCGATCAGACTCAGCAGTGCCCCCGTCATTCCGGCGGACAACGCCTGCCCCAGCTTTCTGGCAAAAGAATAGACCGAGTAAATCGTACCATCCTCCCGCACACCGCTCTTTACCTCAGCATCGTCTATCACATCAGTGATCATCGCCCATATCACGGTATTAAAAAATCCAAATCCCACATACGCGAGTGTGGAAAATGCCACATACACAAACGCGTTTTGAGGATGCACGATCAGACAGACAAGATAGACTGCCGCAGCAGCAAGGCAGGAAGCTACTGACAGCTCTTTTTTCCCATATCGTTCCGATAACCCTGCCGCCAGCGGTGCACAGATCACCAGCACCGCAAGGCTCCCTGTCAATGAGACAGCGGACTGTGCCGCCGCATTGCCATAATAATTTGGAAACACGAACCCCGACATCCCCTGCATGGTGAGCGTCGCAAGCAAAAGTGCAATAGCCGCGGCGATAATCCCCAGCAGTGGACGGTTTGTGACAAGACTCTTAAAAAGATGAACAATATCCAGCTTCGTACTGTTCGCCGAAACCTCCACACGCTCGCGGACGAGCTTGAAGCAAAGCAGATAACAGATGACTGCCAGCACACTGAACACGCCTGCGATGATTGTCATGCGCGGACCGGACAGCATTGTATTGCCATTGACTGTCTCATAGGCAAACATTGGCGTCCCCACACCAATCACCAGTCCCGCAAGCGTCGCTCCAATCGTCCTCCACGTCGAGAGCTCCGCCCGATCCATTGATTCCGGTGAGACTGCTGACGCCATCGAGCCGTATGGAATGTTGATGGAAGTGTAGAAAATAGACCCCCATAAAATATACGTCACTGTCATCCAGAGCACCTTGATTCCATAAGGCAGATTTGCCAGCCCCGACTGGTAGATAAGAAATGACGAGATCGCCACCGGACCGCACATACGCTTGATCCACGGTTTGAATTTCCCCTCCGCTGTCGGCTTAGAGCGGTCTACAATCTGCCCCATTGTCACATCCGTGACCGCATCGACAAAGCGTGCCGCCATCATCAAAAGCCCCACAACCGCTGCCTCGATGCCCATCACATCCGTATAAAATTTCAGCATAAAGCTTGAGGACAATATAAATGTAAAGTCATTGCCAAAATCCCCAAACATATACCCCAGCTTGTCTTTTATGCCAAACGAGGGTGCATTATTTTCTGTCATACATACCTCCTACACCTTGTCAATTTTGGTGAGCTGTGCATTCAGACTCTCCGCAAATCCCTCTGGCATCATGCTCCCTGCGAGCGCCACCATGGACTCCGGCGTCATAGACTTCATCATATCCCACATGCCGACCCCTGGCTTCATCTCCATATTTGTAGCCAGCTTGACCGCCTTAGAGACAATCTCCATCGCCTCTGGACATGCCGCGATCTCCTCCATTTTGCACTTGATGCTGTACTTGCCCTCAGGAAACGTCATCGGTGCTTTCAAATCCAGATTTCCAGCCAGTTTAAACCAGTTCGCAACACCCTCCGCACGCTCATTCACCTCTGGGAGTACATAGATTTCAGGCTCCCGCTCGACCTTCTCAA
The DNA here is from genome assembly GCA_910586405.1 of uncultured Lachnospiraceae bacterium. Lineage (GTDB taxonomy): Bacteria > Bacillota > Clostridia > Lachnospirales > Lachnospiraceae > COE1. The sequence goes on along the minus strand of CAJUII010000053.1, from coordinate 21,080 downwards.
TCGTCATGCTGTCCTTGCAGCAGCCTGCGGACACGCCGATGCTGTTAAATCCATCCTCCAAGGCAATCGTAAATACAAAGACCTTTTCCGCCCTCAACACTTCAGTCAGCTTCCCATTCACATATAGAGAAACTATCGGCTGATTTGAGTAGACACGAATCTCTGTCGTCTCTCCCGCACGCTGGGCATAACGCTTCCCGCACAGATGCACCATAGGCTCTTTATTCCAATATGCCTTGTATATATAATAACTGTCCTTCCTGGTCAGACGGTCCATCGTGACAAGTCCTTTATTGTTGCGTCCTGCCACACCGCCCTCATTTCTCGCCGCACAGCCAAAGTCAAACATATTCCACACATGGCTTGACCACAGCCACGGCCGTTCGTCTAGTACCTTCGCCATGTGTTCATGATACAGCGCTTGATATTCTTCGCTGTAATCCTTGCACGCCGGATTGGGTCCATGATATGTGACAATCCCCTCACAGCCATACTCTGATACACCAAGACAAATGTTCGGGTGCTCCTTGTGAAACGCATCCAGCCACGGACCATTATCCTCCATCTTGCCGCCATACCAGCCAAAATAGTGATTGTAGCTCTCCACATCCGTAATATAATGGACAGGGCTGTCAGACGGTGTCATCGAAACATGGGCAATCGTTGTCAGACGCGTCGGGTCCAGCTCCTTACACAGTGCATTCAGCTCCTTGTGATTCTCCACAAGCTGCTCCGAGATACCGCCGATCAGAATCTCATTAGAAATGCCCCAGAAACAAATACTTGGATGATTATAATTTTGCAAGACCAGCTCTTTTAGCTGGGTTATACAGTTCTGGTGTGCTGCGGGATCTGGATTCATCACACTGATAAACGGAATCTCTGCCCACACGACAAATCCAAGCTCGTCACACGCATCATAAAAATCCTGAGAATGCTGATAATGCGCCAGACGAATCGTGTTGGCGCCCAATTCTTTGATAATCCTCGCGTCCTTGTAGTGTTCTTCCCTCGTCAGCGCATTGCCCTTGTAGAGCCAGTCCTGATGACGGCTCACTCCCCGCAATGGCGTTGGAATCCCATTCAATATAAAGCCCTTGTCTGGATCACATGCAAAGCTCCTGACCCCCACGCGCACCGACACCCTGTCAACGGCCTCATTCCGCCGCTGCAAAGTCGCAGTCACCGTATACAGATACGGCTGGTCACAATCCCACAAAATCACATCTGGCACATAGAGCTTCACCGCGGTGCTATCCGCCGGGCGCACACTGTATGCCACCTCTTTTCCATTGGCATCACAGACCTCGTACATCACCGTAAAATTCTCATCTGCATTGACTGCCCAGGATTCGAGCGCAAACTCTGCGCCGCCGCCGGAGGTAGGCACTGCTGTAACCTTCAACCCGCTGCTCCCCCAGTACAGAAGCTCGAAATGCGTCTCTGGAACGCTGATGAGATTTACACCGCGGTAAAGTCCGCCATAGAATGTAAAATCTGCCGACTGCGGATAGACACTGCTCTTGTTTTCATTGCTGCACGCCACTGCCAGCAAATTTTCGCCCTCATTTTTGCACGCGTCTGTAATATCAGCGCGGAAGGTGGAATACCCACCCTCATGTGTACAGACCTCCCTGCCATTCACATACACAACTGCCTGCTGCCCCGCCGCCGGTATCTCCACAAACACGCGCCCGCCGCACAATGGCTGTCTCGGCGTCTCAAACCTCCGCACATACCATCCACATCCGCGATCATAGCTTCCATTTCCGTCATGTCCATCCACCGCATTCCACGTATGCGGCAGATCTATCAGCTCCCAGTCCTTCGGAAGCTGGTCAGGAAGCGCTGTGCACGCTCGGCTGAACCGCCAGTCTTTATTTAAATTAATGATCGTTCTCATATGCCATACTCCTCTCATGCTGCATTCATTCTCACTCGTCAAACCTCCAAGTGAGAAGATGTCATCGCTGCTAATTTGCATTGTTATTATATTGTGTCGTTTTCCTCAAAAAATGTGTAAAAAATAAAAATCTTCTGCACAAAAAAGAGACAGGAAACTCTGCCTCTCATTTTTCACCCTGACCATGATTCCTCAACGGTTCAAAGCGTACTTTATATTGTATGTTTTTGTGACTGATATGATAAAACACCAGCGAAATGACCACAATCCCCACTGCGATGCCAAGCGCTATGACAATCGTCTCCATCGCATAGACCTTTGCCCCCTCTGCGTCGCCGTCCACAATGGCACGCATCGTATAGTAGAGCCGCCCGCCTGGCACCAGCGGAATGATCGACGGAATCAAAAAGACCGTCGCAGGCGCCTTCACAACCCTGGCGAGCACCTCGGCATATAGCGTCACCACTGCCGCCGGTATCAAATTCTGTATCAAGGGAGCCAGCCCCATCTCCACGCAGATACAGTAGAGAAACGTCGAAACCACGCCGCCGACACAGCCATACACAATCTTATTCCTGTTGACATTGATCAGCAAACAGTATCCCAGTGTCCCGACAGCCGCGGTCAGTATCATCACAATATATTTCTCAAAAAACTGCAAAATCATGTCACACCAGACCTCCCAACAGCATAATCGCAATACCGAATCCTGCCGCGATGGCTACCGCCATCATCAGTGCCTCCGCAAGACGCAAAATTCCTGTAATGATATCCCCGCACATCATATCCCGCAGGGAGTTCATCAGATTGATGCCCGGAATCAGGAGCATGATACTGCCAATCATGACCATATCTATATGCTGCCCAATCTTCATAAAAACGGACAAAATACATAAAATCCCCGCAACAATGGATATTGCCAGACTGTATACCACCCTGTTTCTTCCATGTGCAGAAAAAAAATAATCCCACAGATACATCAGCACAGCCACCACACCGGCAGCCAGCCCATCCCGCAGGCTTCCGCCAAAAAACAACGTGAACGCAGATGCCAGCAGCACATACCCTGTCACCTTTGATTTGTAAATTCGTTTTTTCGCAGGCGCCATGATAGCACAAATCTGCCGCTCAACCTCATCACACGGCGGCTTCTTCTCACAGATATAACGCGACAATGCATTCAGCTCCTCGAGCTTCTTCAAATCTGTCGGATACGGATTGATGCGCCGTGCGAGCGTGTAATTTTTCCCATCATCTGCCTTCCAGCTAAGAATAATCAGAGATAAAATCGTAAACACGTCCACAATTCCCCCGCAATAAGCCGTACAGATTCGAATGACTGTATCCTCCACCCGCAGAATTTCAGCGCCGCATCGCAGCATCGTCTCCCCCATGTCGAGCGCACACTCCATCACGCGGGCAGGCGCCTCACAGGATTTTTCCCCGTCCCTCTTCATCCAACATCACCCCAGCACTTCCATAACCTTGTCAACTCATCTTCCTCCTGTCATCGCGTCATCGTGTCATCCTTTTTCAAACTATGACTATCTTATCATAAGTTCCGCCAAAAGTCAGTAATCTCCTTCTATATTTTAAGCAGATTAATCAGCCTTATTACCTTGACCGTTGTTTTTGAAAGTGTTATTATTTTAACAGAGAGTCCTGCAATACTGCGGGCTGAAAATTTATAAAATATAACGAGGTGTTTCAAATGAGTAAAGGTTTTAAGGATTTACTGCAAAAGGTTTATGAGTGTGACCGCAAGACGGTCGCAGTCGCTGTAGCCGAGGATGAGCCTGTACTGGAGGCTGTAAAGGCTGCAAAGGAAAAAGGCATTGCCGATGCGATCCTTGTCGGTGATGAGACAAAGATCAAAGAGATCGCTGCCAGCATGAATATGGATTTGACAGGCTTTGAGATCATCAATGAGCCAGACCAGGTACAGGCTGCACACACTGCTGTCAAGCTCGTTCATGACGGCAAGGCAGACATGTACATGAAAGGCTTGATCGACACCAAGAATTTCTTAAAGAGCGTGCTGGACAAAGAGGTAGGACTCCGCACAGGCAAAGCGCTCTCCCACGTGTGTGTATTTGAGATCAAGGGCATTGACCGTCTTCTGTTCTTATCGGACGTTGCCTTTATGACCTATCCTACTTTGGAGGACAAGACTGCGATCATCAACAATACCGTTGAAGTCTGCCATGCATGCGGCATCGCTGAGCCAAAGGTTGCTCCGGTCGCTGCGGTCGAAGTTGTCAATCCCAAAATGCCTTGTACGGTCGATGCAGATGAACTGACCAAGCTGAACGCAGAAGGCAAGATCACAGGCTGCATTATCGACGGTCCGCTCTCTATGGACATGGCAATCGACAGCGCTGCCGCTGCACACAAGGGCGGTACAGACAGAAAGATCGCCGGCGATGCAGATGTCATCCTCTTCCCGGATATCCATTCAGGAAACCTTGTATACAAGGTACTGACCCACCTATGTGACGTGAAAAACGGCAACATCCTGACAGGTACGGCAGCGCCCGTTATCCTGACATCCCGCTCTGACAGCTTCGAGGCTAAGCTGAACTCTATCGCACTTGCCGCAGTTGTTGCAGAATCCATGAAAAAATCAAAATAAATCACAACAAATGAATATTGTACCAGGAGGAAAATAAAATGGCTATCAAAAGTTTGATCATCAATCCAGGCTCCACCTCTACCAAAATCGGCGTGTTTGAGGATGAGACCCTGTTGTTCGAAGAAACGCTGAGACACTCCACCGAGGAGATTTCACAGTACGCTACGATCGTAGATCAGAAAGATTTTCGCAAGAAGATCATTACAGATTTGTTGACAGAGAAAAACTTTGACATCAAGTCCCTCAATGTTGTCGTAGGACGCGGCGGTATGCTCAAACCCATTCCAGGCGGTACATATGCAGTGACAGATGCGCTGCTCGCTGACTTAAAGGTCGGTGTACAGGGACAGCATGCTTCCAATCTCGGCGGTATTCTCGCAAGAGAAATCGCAGACTCCATCGGCGTTCCTTCCTATATTGTAGACCCTGTTGTCGTTGATGAGCTGATGCCGATCGCACGCTTCTCCGGTGTGCCGGAGCTTCCCCGAACAAGCGTATTCCATGCTTTAAATCAAAAAGCAGTTGCCAAGAGATACGCCAAAGAAATCGGAAAGTCCTACGACACACTTCGATTGATCGTCGTCCACATGGGTGGCGGTGTATCTGTCGGCGCTCATGTTAACGGCAAGGTAATCGACGTATTTAATGCATTGGATGGAGATGGCGCATTCTCTCCAGAGCGCGCCGGCGCGGTTCCAAGCGGTGCCCTCATCAAGATGTGCTTCTCTGGAAAGTATACTGAGAAAGAAATCTACAGCAAGATCGTCGGCAAGGGCGGTTTCAATGCATACCTTAGCACCAACGATATGCGTGAAGTCACGAAGCGCGCCAATGAAGGAGACGAGAAGGCAGTTGAAGCCAAGAAGGCATTTTTACTACAGGTTGCAAAGGATATCGGCTCTATGGCCTGTGTACTGAACGGAAAAGTAGACCAGATCATTGTGACCGGCGGTATCGCTTACGGTGAAGATGTTGTAGCTTCCCTCAAAGAATATGCAGAGTGGATTGCTCCCTTCACTGTATATCCCGGTGAGGATGAGCTGCTCGCGCTGGCACAGGGCGCTCTGCGCGTGCTGAACAACGAAGAAAAGGCAATGGAATATTAAAAAGCATAACAAAAACGCAGGCTTACCCCTGCGTTTTTTCATGCCAGAACTACCTACAGTCTCATCTTAAAATCGTCATACCCAAACTGCCTTACTGTACGCCATGCTCCATTTCTGTCCAAGGCAATGATATCAGGCAGCGGCATACCATTGAAGGTATTGTTTTTCACCATAGAATAAATCGCCATATCACCGAAGACAAGCCGGTCTCCCACTTGAAGCCTGCGCTCAAACGAATACTCGCCGATGACATCCCCCGCAAGGCATGTCGGACCGCACAGCCGATAGGTATAGGCCTTTTCACCAGCCTCCCCACTGCCGCACAGTGGCGGACGATAGGGCATCTCAATCACATCCGGCATATGACACGCAGCCGAAGTGTCCACGATCGCTGTGACAATGCCGCTATTTTGAACCAGTTCAAGCACCTGTGTCACCAAAAAACCAGCATTTAAAGCCACCGCCTCACCTGGCTCTAAGTAGACAGTCAATCCATATTTCTCCTGAATCCTTTGAATCAGGGCAATCAATCCCGCCACATCATAGCCATCCCTTGTGATATGATGTCCACCGCCCATATTCAGCCACTTCATCTGATACAGATCAGCCCCAAATTTTTCCTCGACAGCATTCATCGTTGTGATCAGTGCATCCACATTCTGCTCACACAGGCAATGAAAATGAAGTCCTTCCAGCCCCTCCAATGCACTCCTGTCAAAATTCTCCACGGTAACACCAAGACGCGACCCGGGCGCACACGGATCATAAATTGCGTGATCCTGCGTAGAGCATTCTGGATTGATGCGTATACCACAGGATTTACCAGCCCTCAGCGCCGCGTCTTTGTACATTGCCCACTGTGCAAATGAATTAAACACGACGTGATCACAGATTTGTAGCAGTTCCTCCATCTGTTCCTTTCTATATGCCGGTGAAAACACATGGTTCTCGCACCTTTTTACTTTTTTGTTGATATCCACGATATCATTTTGACACAGCTCCTCATAGCCAAGCTTTGCCTCATACAGACCACTCGCCGTCACACCGTCCAGATATTGCCCTATCAGCGGATAATAAAAATACATGGAGAACGCCTTCTGCGCCAGCAGAATTTTGCAGCCTGTCTGGTCAGCAACCTGGCGCAGCAGCTTTAGATTGCGCTCTAGGAGGGACTCACTCACAATATAACACGGTGTAGGAACCTCTCCTATCACACGATTGATTCTCTCATATTCTATTCCCAATGCTCCAAGACTCCTTCACTCGACTCACTACTCCACAAGCACAGGTTTATCGTTCTCCTGCCACGGCAGTCCCCAACGGTTTAGCGCCTCCATATAAGGATCCGGGTCAAATTCCTCCACCGTATAGACGCCTGGTTTACTCCACTTTCCCGTCAACAGCATCATCGCGCCAACCATCGCAGGAACACCTGTCGTGTACGAAATCGCCTGTGAACCAACCTCCTGGTAACATGCCTGATGATCACACACATTATAGAGATAATAGGTCTTTTCCTTCCCATTCTTTTTCCCTGTAAAGATACAGCCGATGTTTGTCTTGCCCTTTGTGCGCGGTCCGAGACTTGCAGGGTCCGGCAGCAGCGCCTTCAAAAATTGAATCGGCACAATTTCCTTTCCCTCATAGTGTATGGGTGTTGTCGAGAGCATCCCGACATTCTCAAGGCACCGCATATGATCCAGATAGCTCTGCCCAAAGGTCATAAAAAAGCGGATTCGCTTCACGCCAGGTATATTCTTTGCAAGCGATTCGATCTCCTCATGATGCAGCAGGTACATATCCTTTCTGCCAACCTGGTCAAAATCATACACCCGCTTGATGCTCATAGCCGGAACCTCTACCCAATGTCCATTCTCCCAATAACTCCCTGGCGCAGAGACCTCTCGCAGATTAATCTCAGGATTGAAGTTTGTCGCAAATGCATAACCATGATCACCGCCGTTACAGTCCAAGATGTCAATCGTCTCAATCTCGTCAAACTTATACTTCAAGGCATAAGCGCAATAAGCCTGCGTGACTCCGGGGTCAAAACCAGAGCCGAGAAGCGCCGTGATGCCTGCCTCCTCAAATTTTTTTTGATATGCCCATTGCCAGGAATAATCAAAATACGCAGAAAAGCCCTCCTCTTTGCACCGCTTCTCATAGACAGCCCTCCACGCAGGATCCTCAATGTCTTCCGGTTCATAGTTTGCCGTATCCATATAGTTTACCTTACACGCCAGACACGCATCCATAATTGTCAAATCCTGATACGGCAGCGCTATATTCATGACAAGATCCGGCCTATAACGCTGGATGAGTGCCACCACTTCATCCTTGTTGTCGGCATTCACCTGTGCTGTTGTAATCTTTGTTTCCGTCCTGCCCTCAAGTTTCTCTTTCAGCGCATCACATTTTTCCTTTGTGCGGCTGGCGATCAAAATCTCCTGAAACACCGCACTGTTCTGACAGCATTTTTGTATTGCTACACTGGCAACACCGCCACAGCCAATAATCAATACTCTTCCCATTTTTTCATCCCTCCATAACAGTTCCATTCACAACAAATCCCACATACTCTGCCTATTTTATCAGTTTCCTTCCATTTCCTTACCGAATCGCATCTGCCTCCAATCTGAGCAGCAGTTCACGGAGTACCTTGAGCGCCGTCGCCGTCGATGCGCCGCTCGCATCGAGCATTGGCGAAAGCTCATTGATATCACATCCCACAATGTCAAGCGCTCCCACCTTCATCACAGCATCCAAAAGCTGCACAAATGTCACGCCGCCAGCTTCCGGTGTCCCTGTTCCCGGAAAACAAGAAGGGTCCAGTACATCCAAATCCAATGTAAAATAGACGGGTTTGCCCTGTAAGGCTTCCACCACCTCGCCAAGTCCCTCAAAATCAAACTTGTGTGTTGATACATGCTGTCTGCCCCACTCAAACTCTGCACGCTCCCCACTTCGAATACCAAACTGATAGATTTTTCCATCACCTACAATATCCCATACCCGGCGCAGAACCGTCGCATGGGATAACCTTGCTCCCAGATAGTCATCGCGCAAATCCGCATGAGCATCAAAATGAATCACTCGTAAGTCTGGATATTTTTCTGCAACTGCCCGTACCGCTCCCAACGTGACAAGATGCTCGCCGCCGATCATAAGCGGAAGCTTACCGCATTGAAGAATCTCACGCGTGTATGCGGTGATATCCTCCAATGCCCTGTTCGTGTCCCCAAAGCACAGTTCCAAATCTCCGCCGTCAAAGACCGCCGCATCCTCCAAATCCAAATCCTGATATGGGCTGTACGTCTCCAATCCATACGATTCTGCACGCATCGTCCTGCTGGCAAACCGCGCTCCTGGGCGATAGGATGTCGTCGAGTCAAAGGGCGCACCAAAAAGTACAATTCTGGCCTGCTCAAAGGTCTTATCGCAGCCGAGAAAAGTCTCTATATTCATTTTGTCTAATTTCATCTCTCCACCTTCTCCAACATCTCCTCCACATAATTGGGCAGCGCAAAAGCACCCCTGTGAAGCTGCTCATTATAATACCGCGTCTGTATCCCAAATGCCTTCCATCGGTCTGCATCGTGATTTGAGAGCGGATGATACTGCTTGGAGGCAAATCCAAAAAGCCAGTGTCCTGACGGATATGTCGGAATATGTGCCTGATAGACCTTGCTGATCGGAAAAGAATTTACGATGCGCTTGTGTGCTCGCTGCATCGCCATCGCATCATTTGGATAAAAAGGACTTTCATGCTGATTGACCATGATGCCGTCCGATTTCAATGCTTTGAAACAATTTCCATAAAACTCTTTGGTAAACAGCCCTTCGCCAGGCCCAAAGGGGTCTGTCGAATCCACAAGAATCAAATCATACACATCTTCATAACGACGCACATATTTGAGTCCATCTTCATAATACAGATGAATCCTTTCATCGTCAAAACCGCACGCTGTCTGACGCAAATGCTGTTTGCACGCCGACACTACCTCCTCGTCAATCTCCACGACATCGATCTGCTCAATTGTCTGGTATCGTATCAGCTCACGCGCTGTTCCGCCGTCCCCGCCTCCAATCACAAGCACTCTTCTCACTGTCGGATGCACCGCCATCGGCACATGCACCATCATTTCATGATAGATAAATTCATCCTTCTCCGTCAGCATCATATACCCGTCAAGTGTCAAAAATCTGCCAAATTCGTTCGATAAAAAAATATCAATCCGCTGAAAATCCGACTGTGACGAATAGAGCTGTCTGTCTATTTGTATTGAGAATTTTACGTTCTCAGTATGATTCTCAGTAAACCATAATTCCATGTTTCTACCTGCCTTTTTGCTGTCATCCTACGCTCTGTTCTCCAACCCGCTATGTGCCGCAGACCGTATCCCCTTCATTACATTTAATTTACCAAGCATCATATCCTCCGGCCCTGTCATGGAACAGCCCTTTTCCTTTGCATAGACAATATAATCAAGGATATCTCTGGTAATCAGCTCACCTGGTGCCAGAATGGGTATTCCCGGCGGATAGCACATCACAAACTCAGCACACACCGCGTTTTCACACTGTTCTATGGGGAGCGCCTGCTTGTCGCTGTAAAAGGCATCCTGCGGCGAATAGAGAACTCTTGGATTGATGTACTCCGCTGTCATTAAGCTGCTGCTGTCCCTTTTGTACAGACGGCGGATCTCCGCAAGCGCACTCACCAGACGCTCAATATCACGCGGTCTGTCTCCCACTGACACATAGGCAAGCACATTGCCCAAGTCGCCAAATTCCGTTTGAATATCGTACTCGTCACGCAGAAGATCATACACCTCAATGCCCGCAAGCCCAACAGGCAGCGTATTGACAGACAGCTTTGTGATGTCAAAATCATAGACTGAATCCCCGTTTACAAGCTCTTTTGAATATGCATAATAGTCACCGATCAGATTGATTTCTCTACGCGCATACTCAACCATGTCCTTCACCTTGTCGAACACTTCCTGACCATGCAGCGCCAGATTCCTTCTTGAGATATCCAGACTAGACATCAATAAATACGACCCGCTTGTCGTCTGTGTGATATTGATAATCTGCCGCACATGCCCTTCACTCATCTTCGGACCAATCAACAAAAATGACGATTGTGTCAGTGAACCGCCCGACTTATGCATACTGACCGCCGCCATATCTGCGCCCGCCTCCATCGCTGTGATCGGCAAATCCCGGTCAAAATAAAACTGCGTACCGTGCGCTTCATCCACAAGCACTTTCATGCCATGCGCATGTGCCAGATCTGTGATCCCCTTCAAATTCGAGCAAATACCATAATAAGTTGGATTATTTACAAGCACTGCTTTGGCATCTGGATTCTCTGCAATAGCCTTTTCCACCTCGCTAAGCCGCATTCCCAATGCGATACCAAGCACATGATTCATATCTGGATTGACGTACACGGGTATTGCTCCGCAGAGAATCATAATGTTAATCACGCTCCTGTGCACATTGCGTGGAAGTATAATCTTGTCCCCTCGTTTACAGACAGAGAGCACCATGCTCTGCACAGCAGATGTCGTACCACCAACCATAAAATACGCATGTGCTGCCCCAAATGCCTCCGCGGCGATATCCTCTGCCTCCTTTATGACCGAAACCGGATGACAGAGATTATCCAGCATTTTCATGGAATTTACATCAACCATAAGGCACTGCTCCCCTAGGAACCGAGTCAGATCAGGATTTCCCTTTCCATGCTTATGTCCCGGCACATCAAACGGCACCAGACGGTCTATCTTCATTTTCTCCAATGCTTCCAATATGGGAGCACGCGACTGATCAAGCATTGTATCTCAAATCCCCTTTCTGATAAATGCTGCTCTAATAAATATTCATGCCGCTGAAAATCTCAATCATCTCCCGCCGCAGACTATTGCTGATTTGCAGTCTCGTCTTTGGCGTGATCTCATAAATATCTGAATTGAACAGATAATTCTGCAAATCCATCTCTTTGATCAGCATCTTTGTGTGAAAAATATTGGCCTGGTACATGTTGATATCAACCGCATCGTATTTATCTAAAATCGCTCTGTCAACATAGTCCTGTATCGACGTGATCTTATGGTCGATAAACAGCTTCTTGCCCTCCACATTTCTCGTAAATCCCCGCACTCGGTAATCCATTGTGATTATATCCGAATCGAAGCTGCCAATCAAATAATCCAGCGTGCTCAGCGGTGTAATCTCCCCGCACGTCGCCACGTCGATATCCACACGGAACGTTGCAATATTGGTTTCGGGATGATACTCAGGATAGGTGTGCACCGTGATGTGACTCTTGTCAAGATGCCCCACGATCTCGTCTGCACAGCTGGTACGTGCAATCGTGTCCTCGTAGACAAGCGCCGCACTCGCTGCGCTTTTCTGTCCTGCTGGTATCATGTTCGACTCCGCGATCAGAAATGTCACGCTCGCCCCCTGTGGCTCATAGTCCTGCCGCGATACATTCAGCACATGGGCACCTATCATCTCCGTGACATGGAACAAAATCTTCGTGAGCCGCTCGGAATTGTACTGCTCATCGATATAGGCAATATAATCCTTCTGCTCGCGTGCACTCTTCGCATAACAGACATCATAGATATTAAAACTCAGTGATTTGGTAAGATTATTAAAACCATACAATTTTAATTTGGTTTCCATATACGAATATACCTCGCTTTCTCTGCTGGATGCCGTGTACAGTCAATTAGAAAAGAGCCCTTCGCCGCTTTTGCAGCATCTTTCCTGTGCATGGAACCGTGTAAGCGAGCGATACGGGCAAGCTTCTCCCCACTCGCGCACAGCCCCCGTCTGCCTTGCTGACAGTCTTCCGGGAAAAAACTTTCCCCTTCTCCTACGCTAGGCGGCCGTCACCTTCTGCTGACATTGTTCCTTGGGACGCCTGTGTGCATAAAAAGTGGAAACCATCGCTGATTTCCACTCACAAAAATTCTCACTCAATTTGCCCTATATGCACACCACATATAAGTTCTTTTGAAGCTGACCAGAGTCTATATAGCAAAAAAGTTTACTTTTACTACTCTTATTGATTTTCACAAGTGGATTGCTGCGGATATCGTGTCATATCCAATCAATAAGGCTCTAATCGCCTTAATATTCATAACGTTTATTATACGTGAAGCCCCGCTGAATTGCAAGAACTTTTTCATTCCTTTTTGTACCTGTCACTATTCGCTCCACTATAGTAACGGCATTTTACCTATAGCTCCAAATTTGACATGCGGACAGAGAGATCTGTATAAATTCCGGCGGGAATATCTTCAATAAAACTATACTCATTCATATCATCCTGATAAAAATTATAGACCATCACCCTGCTCTTATCCGCATCGACAATCCAGTATTCACGCACGCCAGCCGCCCGGTACTTAAACAGCTTTGTGGTATAGTCAATCCGTCTGCTCGCCGGAGAAACCACCTCAATAATCCAGTCCGGTGCACCATTGCAGCCTCTCTCATCCAGTTTATTCTCATCGCAGATAATGCAGATATCCGGCTCAACATAGCTCTTGTCATCCGCATTAATAAACACGCCAAACGGTGTGATATCCACTTCTCCCTTGAAATTGTTCCTTCTGATATGTTCCCGAATCGTCGCAAAAAGCTCCCCGACAATCCGCTGATGATTTCTTGTCGCGGGTGCCATATAATAAACCTTTCCATCGATCAGCTCTGCACGCTGTCCATCTGGAAGATTGTACACATCATTTATTGTATAAGTATTCAGTTCTGTTAAAGCCATTCCTATTCTCCTTATCTCTACTGGTTCCATATTTCTAAACTATACCCTAAGACAGCCAACACACTGTCTATTTGATTATACCCCATCTTTCGACAAAAAAAAACCCCAAAGGACAAATCCTTTGAGGTTTTATGTAAAATTCATAATTCTGTCACTATTTATTTGCAACCGCAGCCTTGATCTGCTCTGTAAGCATCGGCACAATCTTGTTTAAATCGCCTACAATACCATAATCAGCGACATCAAAGATTGGTGCTGTCTCATCCTTATTGACTGCAATAATGATGTCAGACTCTTCCATACCAGCCAGATGCTGAATCGCACCAGAGATGCCGATTGCAAAGTATACATTCGGACGAACCGTCTTACCAGTCTGTCCAACCTGTAAATCCTTGTTCTTCCAGCCAGCGTCCACCACTGCACGAGAGCAGCTCACCGTACCGCCAATTGCCTCTGCAAGATCATCTAAGATCTTGAAGTTCTCCGGGCTTCCCACGCCGCGGCCGCCAGATACAAGAATCTTGGCATCCATAATATCTACTGTATCGGTGAGATTCTTCACAACCTCTACGATCTCTACATACTTGTTATCTGGTGTAAATCCGGGATTGAACTCCTCAACAACAGCCTTCGCGCCCTCTTTCTTCTCAAGCTTCTGCATAACGCCCGGACGTACTGTAGCCATCTGCGGACGGAAATCTGGACATGCAATTGTCGCGATTGTATTTCCGCCAAATGCAGGACGTGTCATAAGCAATTGATTGTGCTTCTGCTCTTTGCCCGGAATCGGGTTGATCGGGAAATCGCCAATCTCAAGAGACGTACAGTCTGCTGTCAGACCTGTGTGCACTCTGGCAGACACTCTAGGACCTAAGTCACGGCCGATTGCAGTCGCACCTACCAATAAGATTTCCGGCTTATACTGATTGATCACAGATGCCAGTGCATGTGCATACGGCTCTGTTCTGTACTCCTTTAATTCTGGGTCATCCACCACGATAACCTTATCTGCACCGTAAGCGGCAAGCTCGTCTGCCAGCCCCTTCACGTCACTACCAACCAAAACTGCTGTCACTTCTGTTGCTAATTTCTCTGCAAGTCTTTTTCCTTCGCCAATCAGTTCAAGAGCAATGCCGCTTACCTTGTTATCTACCTGCTGTGCGAAGACAAACACGCCTTTATATTCTTCTAAATTCATGATAAACCTCCATTATAATCTAACTACCATTTGCCCGCTTTAGCGGGTACAAATCAAGATGGTGAAATCTATGATTTCATATTAAGCATTCATTAGATCACATGCTTCTCTTTTAACTTGTTCATGATGTATTCTACAGATTCTGAAGGGTCTAATGTAACCTTCTCACCTTTTCCTTTTCGAACCTTGTCAGATGCTCTGGCAATCTGTGTCGGTGAACCCTTCAAGCCAAGATTAGAATCCTCTACATCTTTCAAGTCAGCTCTGCCCCATGTGGTAATCTCTGCCTTGTACGCATCGAAAATTCCACCCGGTGTCATATAACGAGGCTCATTTAATTCAGCAAGTGCTGTGATCAGACAAGGCATCTTAGCCTTTAATACATGATATCTGTCGTCATACTGGCGCTCTACCACAACACTGTCACCCTCGATCTGAATCTTCTGTGCATAGGAGATAACAGGGATGCCGAGATGCTCGGAAATCTGAGGACCAACCTGCGCTGTATCGCCGTCAATCGCCTGACGTCCTGTGATGATAAGGTCATAATCGAGATTTCTGATCGCGCCTGCCAATGTCTGTGAAGTAGCCCATGTATCTGCTCCTCCGAGAACTCTGTCCGTCACAAGAATACCCTTGTCAGCGCCCATCGCCATTGCCTCGCGAAGCACTTCCTCTGCCTTTGGAAGTCCCATTGTCACAACAGTTACTTCTGCGCCATACTGATCCTTTAATCTCAATGCTGCCTCCAGACCTGCCTTGTCATCAGGGTTCATGATTGTCAGCATAGCTGCTCTATCAAGTGTACCATCAGGATTGAACTTTACGCCACCCTTTGTATCAGGTACCTGTTTTACACATACTACAACTTTCATGTTTATTCTCCTTATATTTTATTTTATTATCATCATCCGCCACGGAAAACACTGCCTTTTCGGGTTTTTATTTTAACAAGTTCGCGGAGATAACCATTCTCTGAACTTCGCTTGTTCCCTCGTAAATTTCCGTGATCTTGGCATCTCTCATCATGCGCTCTACTTCGTACTCTCTTGTGTAGCCGTAACCGCCGTGAAGCTGTACTGCCTTTGTGGTCACTTCCATCGCCATCTCAGCAGCATACAGCTTCGCCATAGCAGCCTCTACATTGTAAGAAGTCTTGTGATCCTTTGTGTACTGGTCCTTTGTACATGCAGCCTTATATACCATAAACTGTGCAGCCTGTGCCTTTGTCGCCATATCTGCGAGCTGGAACTGTGTATTCTGGAAAGCGCCGATCGCACGTCCAAACTGCTTTCTCTCCTGAACATACGCAATCGTTCTGTCAAGCGCACCCTCACCGATGCCGAGTGCCTGTGCAGCGATACCAATACGTCCGCCGTCAAGTGTATGCATCGCGATGCCAAAGCCCTTGCCCTGCTGTCCCAGCATATTGTCCTTAGGAATCCGGCAGTCTGTGAAAATCAGCTCATAGGTTGATGAACCGCGGATACCCATCTTCTTTTCCTTCGTACCAAATGAGAAGCCCGGTGTGCCCTTCTCCACGATAAACGCTGAGATTTCCTTTGTCATTCTGCCGCGTTTCTCAATCATGCCTGTGATGGCAAAAATCACATATACATCTGCTTCCTTACCGTTTGTAATAAAAATCTTTGATCCGTTGAGCACCCACTCATCGCCTTCGAGCACAGCCTTTGTCTGCTGTCCCTGTGCATCTGTACCAGCGCCCGGCTCGGTCAGACCAAAAGCACCAATCTTCTTGCCGCTTGCAAGATCTGGCAGATATTTCTGCTTCTGCTCTTCTGTACCATATGTAAGAATCGGATCGCAGCAAAGAGATGTATGTGCAGACACGATAACCGCTGTCGTACCACAAACCTTTGCCAACTCCTCAACGCACATTGCATACGTGAGGACATCACAGCCCTGTCCGCCGTACTCCTTCGGAATAGGAATACCCATGAAACCAGCCTTTGCCATTTTCTCAACAGTAGCTTTTGGAAACTCCTCTGTCTCATCTACCTCGATTGCAAGGGGTTTAACCTCCTTTTCAGCAAACTCTCTGAAAAGAGTTCTCGCCATCTCATGCTCTTTACTTAATGTAAAATCCATGTTCTTTTTCCTCCATTTAATATGCTTTATACTCATTATGAACAGCAAGTCACCATACTCATCATACAGTGCCTTGCCGCAATATTATTGTATCAATTATTTCTTCGTGTAATCATAGAAACCAGCGCCTGTCTTTTTGCCAAGCTTACCAGCGCGCACCATCTTTCTCAGAAGCGGTGAAGGCGCATACTTGGAATCGCCTGTCTCTGCATAGATTACTTCCATAATCGCAAGTACGATATCCAATCCTATGTAATCGCCAAGTGCCAGAGGTCCCATCGGATGATTTGCGCCAAGCTGCATCGCAACATCAATGTCAGCAACACTTGCAACGCCCGCTGCATGTACATTGATTGCCTCGTTGATCATCGGAATGAGGATTCTGTTTACTACAAAGCCTGCTGCCTCGTTCACCTCTACAGGAGTCTTGCCAATCTCAGAAGCGATGCCTTTGATCTTCTCTACCAACTCTGCGGGTGTGTTCGCACCAGCAATTACCTCTACCAGCTTCATTCTGTCTGCCGGATTAAAGAAGTGCATACCAATCAGCGGACGGTCCAGTCCTGCACCCATCTCAGTGATTGAAAGGGAAGAAGTATTGGTGGCAAAGATACACTCTGGCTTTACAATTTCCTGCAATTCCTTGAAGGTTGACTTCTTGATTTCCATCTTCTCAGGCGCAACCTCAATCACAAGATCACAGTCTGTACAGATATCTTTCAAACCTGTAGCGATCTTTGCTGCAATTGCATCTGCCTTCTCCTGTGTGATCTTCTCCTTGCTCACGAGGAAATTCAGATTCTTTAAAATCTTAGCCTTTCCGCCGTCTGCAAACTCCTGCTTAATGTCACATAAGCATACCTCATAGCCGTCTGTCATTGCAAATGCCTGTGCAATGCCGGAACCCATTGTTCCAGCGCCGATAATACCTACCTTCATTGTTTGTCCTCCTTATATCATACTATTTATTTTTCTTCATGCTCTCCACAAGAAATGCCAATCCGCCCACTGCGATACTGCCGCTGGCGATCTTCATTGTAATATCCGAACTTTCCAATACAAAAATAATCGCACCTATCACTATCAAAATAATGCCCGTGATTATCAGACCAACTCTACTCATATCCTTATGGATCTCCTTTTACAGTTAGCAGTTCTTGAACGGCTCTTTTACCTTCTCCTTGTTCTTGTCGAGGAAGAATGCCATACCATACTTCTGGTCTTCAGTCTCAAAGCAGTCGCCAAATAACTTCTCCTCGATCACGATTGCCTTGTCCATATCTACATCAAGACCCTCGTTGATCGCCTTCTTGCAGTTGCGCACAGCGATCGGCGCATTCTTTGCAATGCCTGCCGCCATTTTTTCAGCCTGTGCCATCAGTTCTTCCGCAGGGTATACCGCATTGACCAGACCGATTCGGAGTGCCTCGTCTGCCTTGATATTTCTCGCGGTATAGATCATCTGCTTTGCCATGCCAGCGCCAACAAGACGCGCAAGCCGCTGTGTGCCGCCAAAGCCCGGTGTGATGCCAAGACCAACCTCAGGCTGTCCAAACACTGCGTTCTCAGAACAGATACGAATATCACAGCTCATTGAGATCTCACAGCCGCCGCCAAGTGCAAAGCCGTTTACTGCTGCAATCACTGGAATCGGGAATGTCTCAAGCTTTCTGAACACATCGTTGCCCTTCTTGCCAAACGCCTCACCCTCAGCTTTTGTGAGTGTGCTCATCTCACCGATATCTGCGCCCGCCACAAAGGATTTTGTGCCTGCACCTGTGAGAATCAGACATCTCACCTCGTCGAGATTTACCGCGTCAAGCGTCTCATTGAGCTCGTCCAGCACCTGAGAATTGAGTGCGTTCAAAGCCTTTTCACGATTGATCGTAATCTTCCCAACCGCGCCGTTTGCTTCATAAAGTATATACTCCATACTTACCTCCAAATTTAGCAATCTTTTTAGATTTCGCTTTTATACTGTAGCCTTTATGCATTAGATAGAAATTCTCAGCCGGCAAAACTGCCAGCTTCGAATTTCTATCATTTTATCGTTCTATCAATTATTCGTATTTCTTCACAACAGTTGAACAGCCCATGCCGCCGCCGATACAAAGTGTCGCAAGACCTGTCTTCGCGTCCTTTGCCTCCATCTCATGAAGCAGTGTTACCAAGATTCGGCAGCCTGATGCACCTACTGGATGGCCCAGCGCGATTGCACCGCCGTTTGGATTGAGCTGCTTATCTACATCAATGCCTAAATCTCTGCCCACTGCGATGGACTGTGCCGCAAATGCCTCGTTTGCCTCGATAATGTCAAAGTCCTCGATCTTCATGCCAGTCTTAGCCAGTACTTTCTTTGTAGAAGCCACTGGACCGATTCCCATCACTTCAGGTCTAACGCCTGCAAGAGCGCCTGCAACCCACTCAGCCATCGGTGTCACACCTAACTCTTTTGCCTTCTCTTCGCTCATGACAACGATCGCAGCCGCACCGTCATTGATACCAGAAGCATTTCCAGCAGTCACATATTTATCCTTGTTGATCGGGCGGAGTTTTGCAAGTCCCTCGATTGTAGAGCCTGCTCTTGGTCCCTCGTCAACCTTAAACTCAACCATCTCTTTTTTCTTCTTCACCATGACAGGAACGATTTCCTTATCAAATGCGCCAGCCTTCTGAGCAGCCTCTGCCTTCTGCTGGCTCTTCAATGCAAACTCATCCAGCTCTTCACGTGTGATCTTCCACTCGTCACAGATATTGTCTGCTGTCTGAATCATATGATAGTCATTGAATGCATCCCAGAGTGCATCTTTAATCATAGTATCTACAAGCACTCCATTGTTCATTCTATAGCCGAAACGTGCATTAGGAAGTGCGAAGGGCGCCATAGACATGTTTTCCATACCGCCTGCAACCACGATGTCTGCATCGCCAGCCAGAATCATCTGTGCTGCCATATTGACACAGTTCAGACCAGAACCGCATACGACATTCACTGTGACTGCCGGTGTCTCGATCGGGAGTCCTGCCTTGATGGACGACTGACGTGCAACATTCTGTCCGAGACCTGCCTGAATAACACATCCCATATATACATGATCCACCTTGTCAGCCGGAACGCCAGCCCTGTTCAGTGCTTCCTTGATTACGATCGCGCCGAGCTCCTGAGCCGGAGTTGTGCTGAGTGATCCGCCCATAGTGCCGATTGCAGTACGACATGCACCTGCCAATACAATTTTCTTTGCCATTATCTTTTCCTCCATCTTTTATACTCTTGTAATGGGGTTTATGTATCCCATCAGTTTACACGTGACTGTGATTCTTCTGACACAACAAACAAATATTTTCAAAAAACGCACAAAAAATATCACATTTTCTCACTAGTGAGTGCTTTTCAGTGCAGTCCTTTTGTGCAATATTCAAACTTTATTCCCTCATTGCGCTCATCACAATCATTGTGCTTATTTTATCACATTGTTAAAAAAAAAGCAATCTTTTTGTCTTTTGAGATTTATTACAATATTGACGAATTTTACATGCTAAAATTATCCAATTTTATCTATTTCAGTTGTGTCTCAGCGTTTTTTTCTTCGTATTTATTGTGCATTGTTTCTACCTTTTGCAGTTTATGCACTTTTGCACTACGATCAATAATTCTCTAGTTTGCTGTCTTCCCCATATCTGAATAAAAGTCCACAGAATATTTTTCTGAGTGTACTGCTTCACAAACGCAGACACAGCAGCGGCTGCATCGAGACTTTGGATATAACACTATCAGAAAAACAGGCAAGGGATAAATGGGTTGATTATACGACAATCCGGTATTACTTTGGATATAGCGCCCTCGGGAAAATGAGCAAGAATCCGAATATAAACCAGACTATCCGCTAATTTTCCTCAATTGGCACTACCGGGTCTTTCATATCATATTTTCTGTCCCACTCTTTCGAGACATCATTGCGCTCTACCTCACATCTGTGCGCGCTCAAAAATCCTGCAAGCTGGTAAAAGTCAACCCAGATCTCATTGTTTCCATCTTTCTGTGACTCGTCAAAAATTAGCTGAAGTCCTACGTGCAAATGCACTGTCTTGATATTATTCACATTTTCCTTGTCGCTGTAGCCTGTGTGTCCCATATAGCCGATCACATCTCCCGCTGTGACGTAGTCCCCCTCCTTGAGTCCTTCGGCGTAAGGTCTGTTCTGGCGCAGGTGTGCATAGTAGTAATACCGCTTCTTGTCAAAGCTGCGGATGCCGATGCGCCATCCGCCGTAGCGGTTCCAGCCAAGCGCCTCCACGTAGCCGGACTCGATTGCGATGATTGGCGTGCCGAC
>CAJUII010000052.1 GCA_910586405.1 uncultured Lachnospiraceae bacterium | reverse complement strand
CCCACTCCTCCCCAATTTCATTGTCGTGATATGCTTTTTTCAAGCCTTGTATGTACTCTTGTGCGATGTTCATAAGTTTTGTTCCTTTCTATTCTATATATTCTATGTATTCTATTCTTTTCACTTCATATTCAGCCTGCTGCGCACGGCTTTGTCCTTCACGGGGTAAAGCTTCTCTGCCGGCAAATCTTTGACATGGAGTTTTCCATTTTTTCTCTGATCATTCCACTTTTTCACCAGAGACGTCAGATCCTCTATTCGGCAGATGCCGCTGTCCAAAAAATCCCTCAGGGCGCTTCCCTTCAATCCAATCTGGATTGCTGCGCGGTTGATTGCATTTCCGTTTACGGTTCTGTCTGGATCCCACTGACAGTATACAGTGGTGTCGTTGAATGCCTTCTCCCACTGTGCACCAGTGCAGCTTTCAGCGTCCGGCGATGTCAGGACTGCTTTTTCCAAAAGCGCATCAAACTTGGCTTGGTAGATATCCAATGCCAATATGCATTCCTGATTTTTCTTTGTTCCCCAGTTTGAGCGATACATCATCCACAAAAAAGACGGTTTAATCCATGTCATGCGATTCACATTGAAATTTTCTCCAAATGTTTGCAGCGCAACTGCCTCCTTGGCAATTGTGGGATTATATGCCTGATAGACACGAATACACTGTCTATCGTACTGTGCAAATACTTCTTTGATATACTCCATATACACACCTCCTACTCTTTCATGGCTGTCCTGCACAGTCCGGATCAATAGTCATTGCTTCTGATCACAATCTCCACCCTCGTACCGCTCCCCTGCTCAGAAGTGATAGAAAACGGATGCCCGAGCTTGTCCAATATCGCCTGACACAGATAGAGCCCAATCCCTGTAGAATACTTGTCTGCATGACCGTTATAGCCCGTGTAGCCCTTCTCGCAGACCCTTGGAAGATCCTCCGCACGAATGCCAATCCCCGTGTCCTCAATCACAATGCGCACCTCTTCATCGCAGACGGCTCTGGGTTTGTCATACCAATGCTTCTGTTCCGCTGTCTTTTCGCCCTCCTCAGAAGGAGCATGATGACACGGCTGTTGTCCGTGGCATACGCGAATCGTGACACCGCCCTGTTTCGTGTATTTGACAGCATTGGACAAAAGCTGGTCAAGCACAAATCCCAACCACTTTTTATCGGTCACTGCCATGATGTCCTGCGGCGTGTACGTCAGCCGCAACTGTTTATAGATAAACTGTTTCGCATACTTGTGAATAGACGCTTTGATCACATTGTCAAGTGTCACCTTCTCAAACACGAAGTCGTTCGTCTCCGCACCAAGCCGCGTATACTGCAACGCCATATCGACATACTGCTCAATCCGAAACAACTCACTGTGCTTCTGCCTGACATTTATGACACGTGTGTCATTTTCTTCGACCTCATCCAACTCCAAATATGCAGCAGCCTCCTCGTCAATCAGAATCTTAAGCGCGGCAATCGGCGTCTTAATTTGGTGCACCCACATTGAATAATACGCTGACATATCCTTCTGGCGTCTAAGCAACTCATTTTGAATCCTGTCCTTTTCCTGCACAAGTGCGCGGATGCAGTCCTGATAATAGGTCTCGTACATGTACTCTGGCGCCTTCATTTCGTTTAGCACCACTGTGATATTTTTGCGCAGTGCCTCTAGCTGCCGGAAGCATTCACAATGTCTGCCATATCCTACAACTGCCGCCGTCACAGAGACAAAGATGCACAATAGCATCCCATATCCGATTTCATATGCGGGGATTCCATTCAACAGCATCGTCGCTATCATCACCAGTGCCAGAAATAAATTTACCACAAGCCACCCGCTGTTTTCCATAATATATGCCCTAAAATTTTTCATCCAATCCCTCCATACCAAAACTGTCATGTCCTTCTAAACCTTTTTATCAGCTGTCTACCATACAAGATATCCAATTCCTTTCTTGGTTTGTATAAAGTCCGAAAGACCTACGCTCTCAAGCTTCTTGCGCAGGCGGTTCACATTCACCGACAGCGTATTTTCATCCACATAGCTGTCACTCTCCCACAGCTTTGTCATCAGCGTGTCCCTCGCCACGACTTTTTCCTTATTTTCCATCAACACTTGCAAAATACGCAGCTCATTTTTGGTCAGCTCCAGCTTCTCATTGCCATAGATCAGCGTCGCCTCTGTGAGATTCAGCATCGCGCCCCGATGCTCGAGAACCACACTCTGACTCACAAAATCATAACTCCTGCGCAGCATCGCCTGTATCTTCACTGTGAGCACATCTAGGTCAAAGGGTTTTGCGATAAAATCATCGCCGCCCATATTCACCGCCATGACAATATTCATGTTGTCCGATGCTGAGGACAGAAAAATGATTGGCACCTTAGAGACCTTTCGAATCTCGCTGCACCAGTAATATCCGTTATAAAACGGCAGCTTGACATCCATCAATACCAGATGCGGCGCAGCGTGCACAAACTCCGGCATGACATTTGCCAAATCCTGCGCACACAACACCTCATAGTCCCAGCTCTTGAGATGGCGTTTTAAGCCAGCCGCTATCATCTCATCATCCTCAACAATAAAAATTTTGTACATGGTTCATCCCCTCCGCTTTCGAATCCACAAAATATTACTTTCCGATCAGACATGTCTTCCCCTGAAATGCAAAACCGTATTTCCTAATCTGCTCTGGTGCAAAGCCATCTGTTGTGAGCGCCATCTGATATTGCTTTTCTTCTATTTGTTTCAAAGCATTTGCTACGGTATCCTCCAACGTCTTTTCTTTTGAAGCCTTAAATACCTTAAATTCTATGATATACGCACTATTTTTTTGCCTATCATATGGTTTTAAAACAATATCATAGCGACCGAATCCACTCTCACGGTTTGATGTAATCTCATACTGGTCTCGAAGTCCTACCATTAGCCCCAAGACAAAGCCGTGATAAAACCGTTCCGGGTGATCATCACATGATGCATTTTTGGCAATGTCAAAGCTTGAAAAGCTCTTTAACGCTATCTCGTTCATAAATTCATTCATGTAATCCAGGTCATCCAGCAGCATTGCTTTGATAAAATCATTATATGCGCTGCTCTCCGCATCCATCTCAAACCAGTCCCGAACCATGTCCTCAAACATAAATACCACTTCCATGTTCGTCAGGGTTAATGTGTAGCGTGGTCTTCTTTTTCTCTCTGCACTAAGCGGTTCTCTTCCAATCATTCTCAGATATCCCGATGCCAGAAGAAGACTCCACACCGCATTGGTATTGCCTTCTAATTGATTCAATGCGATCTGCTCGTCAATCGGTGCTGTAAAGCTTTTCCCCTGCATCAGATCCTCAACTGTTTTTTTCGCATCCACATCACCTGCCTGTATCAGTGCACTTACCAAGCTGTTTGAGCTTGTGTTTGCCCAGTAGGGTGCGTACTCGCCTTTTTTACTGATAAAGGCTATAATTGACCATGGATTATAGATATCCGTATGTTTTCCAAAAGTAAATCCATCATACCATTTCTTGACGCCCTGCTTATGCTCACTGAGTTTTAATTCATCCAGTGCTTGAAACACTTCTTCCTCTGTGAAGCCAAAAGATGCAGCGTACTTATCTGATATCGTTGTCACGACTTCCAGATGATTCAGTTCTGAAAAAATAGATTCTTTAGATACCCTGGTAATCCCCGTAATCAATCCGCGTTCTATACTGTCATTATCCTTAAATGTCGTCACAAAAAAGCTTCTGAAAAATGACAGCGCATGATTCCAATATCCATAGAGCCACGATTCCTGCATTGGTGTATCATATTCATCGAGAAGGACAATTACTTTTTTGCCATAAAATTTTTCAAGATAGCCGCATAGACGCCGAATCGCTACATGCGCTGTCTTGTCTGTCATATTATCATTGACGGACGCAAAGAACGCTCTGTCGTTTTCATCAAACATTTCTGATTTGATAATATCCCTATATTTTGCATATTTGTCCGATATGACCTGTTTTACCGCTGTCTTCATCGCCTCCACATTATCAAGCATATTCTCATTAGCTTTGGTTTCGTCATACCCTGATTTCACACTGGCAAAGCTCATAAAAACGACCGGATATGTCCCTTGCAGCTTCCTCAACGCTTCATCTTCCCAGACCTGACGCCCCTCAAATAAATCATCTCTTCCCTGATATTTATTGGAAAAAAAACATTCTACAGTACTCAGATTAAGTGTCTTTCCAAATCTGCGTGGACGCGTAATCAACGTAACCTTGTCGGCATATTCCCACCATTCCGTGATAAAATTTGTCTTGTCAATATAAAAAATATGATTTGACATCATGTCCTCATAGTTTTGATAGCCCAAACCATGCTTAACTTTCATTGCATCCCCTCCGCTTCCTGTCTATTCCTTCCTCTTAATATACACTACTTTCCTCCCAGACACAACAAGCTGACGCGAGGAAAATATGAACGGGAAATTTCCATACCAACTCCCCCTGCTTTCTGTTATAATATAACCATAACCAAAGAGCCTACACCACTGCAAAGGAGCATGATCTATGACCAAGAACATCCCTGGCAAGGTTCTGTTAATCGGAATCAACGCCAAATACATCCATTCCAATCCGGCGGTCCACAGCCTCAAAGCCTATGCGGACAAGTACTATCCCAGACGCCCTGCCGGCTGTGTTGTCGAGATTGCAGAGTACACCATCAACCAGCCTGTGAGCGCCATTCTCGCCGACATCTATCATCGAAAACCACAGCTAGCGGCTTTTTCGTGCTATATCTGGAACTGGACGATTGTCAGAGAGCTGCTGGCAGAGCTTCCAAAGGTTCTGCCTGACACTGTTCTCTGGCTTGGCGGACCGGAGGTTTCCTTTCATGCTGACAGCCTGATTCGCGCACTTCCTCAGCTTACCGGCATCATGATTGGAGAAGGGGAGGAGACGCTTCTGGAATTGCTGCACCATTATTGGGAGAACGAAAGATCTATATCAGATATCAAAGGAATCATCTGCAAACAAGGCTTTACCGGAGAGCGCCCACTTATGGATATCAACCAGCTGCCCTTTTTGTACAGTTCCAATACAGCATCCTGCGGCACTGATATCCTAGAATCCAATGCGGCGTCTTCGGCTTGCAGCCATCAAGTATACAGTGCCAGCGAATCTGCCGACCGCACCCCGACCGCAGCGCCTGCGATTCCTGACGCCTTTCGAAACCGCATCCTCTACTATGAATCCCAGCGCGGCTGCCCCTTCCAATGCGCTTACTGTCTCTCGTCAATCGACAAAAAAGTACGCCTGCGCGATGTGGACACTGTTAAATCCGAATTGCGCTATTTTCTTGACAGCCGCGTGCCGCAAGTAAAATTTATCGACCGCACCTTTAACTGCAATCAGGAACATGCGCTTATTATCTGGCAATACCTAAAAGAAAATGACAATGGTGTCACAAATTTTCACTTTGAGATTGCAGCGGATTTGTTGCCAGAAGAGCAGCTTGAAGTGATGCGTACCATGCGCCCTGGTCTGATACAGCTTGAAATCGGCGTACAGTCCGCAAATGAGAAAACCTTACAAGCCATCCACCGCCACATGGATCTGAACGCCCTTCGCAATACAGTCGCAGCCATTCATCGTTTCCAGAATATCCACCAGCACCTTGATCTGATCGCCGGACTTCCCTATGAGGATTATGACAGCTTTGTGGATTCCTTCAACACAGTCTATACAATGGCGCCGGACCAGCTACAGCTCGGCTTCCTGAAAGTATTAAAAGGCTCCCCGATGGAACAGCACGCCAGCGAGTACGGCATTGTATACAACAGCACACCGCCCTATGAGGTTCTGTATACCAAATGGCTTCGCTATGATGACATCGTGAGATTAAAGGGAATTGAGGAGATGGTAGAGCTGTACTATAACTCGAATCAGTTTACGCATACGCTCCCTGTGCTGGCACAGTATTTTTCTTCCCCATTCCGCATGTATGAAGCCCTCGCAGACTACTACCGCACACACGGATTGTTTGCCTGCGCGCCCGCAAGAAGCTACCGCTATCAGGTGCTGTTGGATTTTGCCTGCACAGTCGCCTGCCAAAAGCGTGCACTGTTTTCAGAGCTGCTCACTTTTGATATATATCTGCGTGAAAATCTAAAAAGCAGACCTGACTTCGCGCCCGACCACAAACCCGACCACAGCAAAGTGCGCAATTTCTATGAAAACGAGGTGCAGTCACCACAGTTTCTGAGAGCGTACACTGGTTTTACCTCCATGCAGCTTCTGCGGATGACGCATATTGAACAATTTACTTATCCTGTCTGGAAGAACTGTGCCGCGGACTGCATGGAGAACCTCGAAGCACCCGCCTATATCCTTTTTGACTATAAAAAACGAAGTGCACTGACGCATGATGCAACGTACTACGATATTACTTTGATGATAAAATAAGAAGCTATCAGGAAATGAGACTTCGACGCTCCATTTCCTGATAGCTCTATTTTTATGCTGTATTTTTAATCTGCTTCTACGGATTCACGCCAAGTGCTGCCCAGCTAGATGCGCCAATCAAAGGAAGCGCAAACTGCGTGTAGGCTGCTGACTGTGGTGTGTCAATGTACTTAAATACATCATACATCATCTTCGGTGTGGTCGCAAGACCATTTGCATCACAGTTATACAGTCCGCAGGCAATCTTGTCTGAATTTTTCTCATAGAGATTGTCCACTGTTCTGTGTACGATAAATCCCTTGATCAGAGGATTCTTCTCTGCAAGCTTGTATGCGTAAGCAAAGGAAGCCGCCTGTGTCGCCTCATCAGAGGTCATGGAATTAAATAAAATCTCTGAGATAATGATGTATCTGACCTGTCCGTTAGGCGCAAGGAATGCCGGCTGGCTCATATAAGTGGTGAATACATCCATGTTCTGAGGATTGATCATTCTGGTGTTCGGTGTGTGGTCAATCAGGTTCAGGCGCTTGTAGCTTGCCGGCATATCCCAGAATCTTGCTGCGGTCAATGGTACCGGATGCGGATGCCACGCCACGCCCCAATCAATGTTTCCGTGAGAAGCCACATCTACATTGAAAGCATCGATGAACTTCTTCGCTCCATACTGGTTTGCTGTGCCGTCCTCCCAGTTCCAGCGCTGGTCGATACAGGTGAGGACTCTTGCATTTGCATTCTCACTCTTGATGGCATTGTAGCACATACGGAATGCTTTCTCATACTCAAGCGTGAAGTTTGTCACATTATAGTTTCCTGCAAAATACCAGGGATTGTTGTTGTTGACTTCGTTGCCGATAATCCAGTTGGTGATGAGCCCTGTCGCTGGATTGCTGTAGCGCACTGCGAGGAAGGACATCAACGCCGCGATGGACTCCGCACCCTGCTGCTCATCTGTGTTAAACGCGTAATGTCTGTATCCAGGCACACGCCCTGAAGGCTTTACTGTGAGGGCTGTCGCCGCATTGTAGTAGTTGACAAGGTTCATTGTCACCTCAACCTTCTGTGAGGCAAAAATTGTCATGACCATATCATACTCTGCCACAATACCCTGATTAAAATTATAGGTCTTTCCGTTGTAATTGTAAGCGATCGATGGTCCCGGCTGAAAGAATCTGTCGATTGCCATCTCATAGCTTGCATGCTGTACGCCGAGATCCGGCATTGACACCATCGCCGCATTGTCTGCCGTGATACCCTTGATTGATAGCGGAACCGGGTTCACAGCGGTGTGTGTGGCAAGCGCCTCAGGATTTGTGATATAAAATTCCTGGCTGACTGGCACGAATGCACCGCCCTGCACTGCTGCCACAACGAACTTGGAATAGAGCTTGGAATTGGCTGTACCCTGGTCAAGTGTCGTCACGAAAGTCACTGTAGGTGCGTTCGGCGTGACTGCACAGAAATCAGCCCTTCCGCTGATGGAGCTCTGATAAGGCTTCATCTCAAACAAGTACAAATTTCCGTCTTCGCTCGGCACGCCGTCAGCAGCCGCAACGACCGTGATCTGATTGCCGCCGCTGATGATGCATTGGCTGATTGTTGCTGTTCCCGCAGCAGCCGCAGTCATAGACATGAAGCACACAAATACCATGCAGAGCGCTGCCCAGAGAGTCAATTTTTTCTTCATTAATTTAAATACCTCCTATGTATGGAATCCCTGATTACGACGCAGATTCCTGAGAAAATGAATGAAAATAGTTAACAGTTATAAAAAGTATAGCATTTCCAATATGTTTTGACAAGCATCAATCCTGCGATTCTGCTGTTTTGCTGTTTCTGTTGATTACTCCAGTCCCACCTGAGACCAACTAGAGATGCCCAGTATTGGCAATGCAAAGTCCGTGTACTCCGGCGAGTTACCCTTATCCATGTTCGCAAAGACGCCATATGCGTATTTGACGCCCTTCTCTGTGCGGATGCCGAGCGCCATGCCATCACCTGTAAGCTCTTCCACATGGTCTACCTGCCTGTGAAAGACGATGCCTTCAATGTGCGGGTTCGACGAAGTCAGCTTGTAGGCAAAAACTATGGACGCCGCCTGTGTCAGCTCATCGGTCGGGATACTTGTGCTATATGAGGTAAAGCCCATCTCCGTGATCAGGATATGCCGCACACTGCCGTTGGGTGCGAGCATGGCAGGCTGCATCATATGATTTGTGACCACATCGGTATTTGCAGGGTTGACAAATTTGGAATCATCCGTGTGATCGATCAGATTCAGCCGTGCATACTCGGCTGGAAAGCTCCAGAAGCGGCAATTGTGCATCGGCGCCGGATACGGATGAAAGGAAAGGCCCCAATCAATGTTTCCATTGATACTGATATACGCCGCAAACTTGTCCAAAATCTCCTTGGCAGTAAACTGTCCCCGCGTACCGTCCTTATAGTTCCAGCGCTGATCAAAACTGGTAAACACACGCGCGCCGCTGTTCTGGCTTTTGATCGCGTTATAGCACACCCGAAACTCTTTCGCATAATGCGCCGCAAGCGCATCCGCCGACACGCTGCCCATATAGTGCCAAGGATTGCTGGAATTTACCTCATTCCCGATCACCCATGTATGGATTGTTCCCATGGCGCCTGAATAACGGTTTGCCAGAAAAGACATCAGCGCCTCAAGTTTCTCTGTCGGGAGCTGTTCATCGACATTAAACGCATAACAGCTCTTCCCGGCAGTGCGTCCTGACGGAACCACCATATCTGCTGCTGCCGGACGATACGAGTTTTTGATGACCATGACCACATTGCAGCCCGCTCCCGCAAGCCTGGTGCAGATGACATCGTACTCGCGGACCACTGACGCGTTAAAACTGTATGTCTTTCCATTATAATTGTATGGAATCCCGCCTGCCGTAAAAAAACGGCTGACATCAAGTTCATAGGAGGCAAATCCCACCCCCAGGCTGGCAAGTTCTTCACTGTAGCGCGAATCCGCAGTCAGCCCTTTTTTACTCCTCACTGGATAATTCGTTGATTTTGATGCCACTGCTTCAGGATTGGTGATATACATCTCATTGCTGACTGGTATGAAAGTACCGTTTTGCTGTATCGTGACCACAAAGCGCGAATACAGCCTAGAGGATGCACTGTTTAGGTTTAGCGGCACGCTAAACGAAGCGGCCGCCGCCGCAGGCGCCTCTGCGCAGTAGTCTTTGCGCGCGCCGACAGCCAGCTCATACGGCTTTAATTCAAAGAGATAA
The DNA here is from genome assembly GCA_910586405.1 of uncultured Lachnospiraceae bacterium. GTDB lineage: Bacteria > Bacillota > Clostridia > Lachnospirales > Lachnospiraceae > COE1. The sequence goes on along the minus strand of CAJUII010000052.1, from coordinate 13,904 downwards.
TACTTTCCATCAGCCGACGCCGGCACTGCTATACTTGTCGCTGTCACATTCACATTTTTCCCGGATATCACACACTGTTCCACTGTGACGGCAATTTCTGCGGCATGTGCCACAAGCGCGCCGCAGATGCCAAACCACAGCACTGCTGCCAGCAGCAGTGCGCGCACAATCTCCAATCCTGTTCTTTTGTTTTCCTTTATCATTTTAATGCTCTCCCTTATTTCTTCTTTATATACGTGATAAACGCGTTTCCATTCTGCCGAAATAACTCCGTCGCGTCATTCATCCCCACCTTATATACTGTTCCTGTCTCTGGATTCATCACCACAACATTCAACTCATTAAACCCGATCACCAGCATCGCACTGTCGTCCGCCAGCGATACCAGCACCGGTATATCCTGATTCACATAGTACAATATCGCATCCAGACTCACACCTCTCAAATCCAGTGCTGTCGCGCCATTGATATTCTCCTCCAAAATCTGCCGCACGGTCTTTCCTTGGTCAAGCATGGGCTGTACATTCTTTATGCTTCCGCAAAATTCCAGGATTGTCTCAAGGCATACCGCCAAGTCTGAGTTATCCTCTCCCCGCTGCTTTCCGGTGATTGCCATAATCTGATTTCTCGTGCTGCGCGATGTGCGCTTCCAGATATAATCGCCATTCTGATTGACCACGGTCCCGCTGATTCTGTAAGCGAGGTTGATCGCCTCCGACTCATGCGTAAATGTGCCGTCAATCCCATACCTTCCATATACATAGTATCGGCTCACTGGCTGCTCAACCTCCACCGCAAGCTGTCTGGCGCCCTCAAACAATACTTGTAATGGTTTGGTGATCTTGAGCTTTTTGGTCTCCATGGCATTTTTGAGGACAAGCTGGACAATCTTCTCATATGTCTGGGTCACGACCACTTCAGAGGAATTATATCCGCTCTCATCCACCAGGTTATTGACGATCTGATCATCTGTGGTGTCAACATAGCCGCCTTCCTCCTGCTTGACAACCCGCGTGAGTGTAATCAGATTATCCTCTATCGCCGCCTCTGTCACATAGATCCCCTCCTGTCGGTACGTCTTTAGAACTTCCCCCCGCTCATTCTGGATATAGACAGTATTCATTGGAAATGTCACAGAACCCGAAAAATCAATGCGGATATCGTCGTACTCGGCAACGCCATAGATGAGATCTTCCTCGATAAATCCAAGCGGCAGCATCCGGCTAGAGCCAGAAGCCTCGATCTCCTGCGTCTCGCCTGTATTTAGATTCATCAAAATCAGCTTGGTACAGTCATATGCGTCAGCAGAATTTTGCCACACCAGCATCTTGTTCGTGTTGGAGACCTGAAAACTCCCTTGCTGCAAATTCTGGGCAATCTCGTCACATGTCAGATTCATCAGGTCAATTGCCAGTATGGAGCCGTCGAGATAGATATAAAACACCCCGTTTTTGTTGATATAAGAAAGCTGCTCCATGTCTGTTTTCAATGTGGCATACGCCTTGTTATACGGAATAAAAATCAACTCCTCAACCGTGTTGAGCATTCCATTGTACTCATAGACCTGCACGCCGATGCTGCCCTCGTGCCGTCCGCGGTTCATATAACCATACACCATAAAGCGTACATTCTCTGTCTCGTCCACATTCAGAATCTTAATATCATGGTTGTCATAATTGCTCCGCGGGTCATCCCCATCGTAAAAGCTGAACAGATACGCAATCTTCTTGTCCGCCGCGTGATAGCAAAAGAGCTGGTTTTCATTGACAAAGGCTAAATTTGAACCGCCGTCGCTCTCCATCATCTGCACATTGTCATCGCGAATCCCGAGCATGATCTTGCTGCCCCCGTACACGTCCGCCTCCGGGTCAAAGATCTGATTCATACTCCGCTCGTAATCGAGCAGATACGTTCTGTCCGGCGTATACCGGATTCTAAAAAATTCAACTACATTGTACTGATCAGTCTTTTTCCCCTCCTTGGTCTGCACCCTGAAATGCATTCGAATGGACGCTGTCTGCGACTCAATCTCACTGATTATTATCTGAGGCTGTGAGATCTGCTTCACATTCAAATCCGCCCAGGTGATCTGCTTGAGGCTACAGTGGATATCCACATGACTCAGGGTCGTATTATCCCCCTTAGAGTTGGGCTCCAGATAGGTCACTAGATCCTTTGCGCGCTCCTTGTCGAAAGTCTTGTCATGAAACGCCTTGACAAAGCTGAGCTTCTCATAAGTATGATACTCCTCACTATCAATGATACGCGTATAATACCGCACCGTCTCATCGTTGATTTTTAGCATCAAAATCCAGTTATACTCCACGCCAGTCTCTATCAGATCTTTGATCGTGACCGTCGCCTGTATGCTGTCCCCAGTCTCCTGGTACTCGCTGACCTTCGTTTTCTCAACAAGGCGTGTCCCGTCAATGCTTCTGACCTCAAAGGTGATGTCGCTGATGTCATTGCCATACTTGTCGATCACGAATCCCAGCGTCCGCCCGTCCCCAAGCGGCGTGATCGTATCTCTGAAAAAGCTCCCATCCATCTCCTGCCGCAGCCCGTGCAAGTAATTGTACGCAATCCCTCTGGTCGTGATGTGCACCAGCGGAAGCGTCGCCTGCGCCATGTTTGTTGTCAGTTCCTTGTTTCCTTTATTGTAAATGCTGCTGCTCACAAAAAGTGTGATGACAAAGACCACAATGCAGACCGTCAGTTTGCTGATAACCTTCTTCATATACTCAACTCCATCTACTCAACCTGTTCCAATAATGTCTGAAGTTTGGGGCTGATATGCAGAAATTCCTCCAGCTTTGTCAGCTCCTCTCGCACCTTTGTCCCTGCATGGTATTTCATTTGATTTTTCCTGACCGCCCGTATCAATATATTTTTGGGCGTATGCTCCATATCGATAAATTCAAGAATCTGTGTGTCATAGCCGCACTCTTCCAGCAGATTTGCGCGGACTGCATCTGTCATGAGCGCCGCCATACGCTCCCTGATCAGCCCATAGCGCAGAATCGGCGCAAGCGGTTCACACGCAAGCTGACGGTTCATTTCATGCTGACAGCAAGGAACCGATAAAATCACCCGCGCCTTCCATTGCACTGCCTTTGCTATCGCATAATCTGTCGCCGTATCGCAGGCATGAAGCGTGACCACCATATCCACGCTGTCGGTATTGTCATAGGTTCCAATATCTCCTACCTGAAATTTTAACCCGTCATACTCCAATTTATCCGCAAGTGCCTGACAATCCGCAATCACATCCGCTTTCAGGTCCAATCCGGCAATCACGACATCATATCCATTCATAACTTTCAGATAATAATAAAGCGCAAATGTCAGATAAGACTTCCCACAGCCAAAATCAATGATTTTAAGCTGCCCCTCCTCCTTGGGCAGATTCGGAAGGATATCGCGCACAAACTCCAGATAGCGGTTGATCTGACGAAACTTATCATACTTTGCTTTGAGGACTTTCCCCTCGGCATTCTGCACACCGAGCGCCACCAGAAACGGCACAGGCTCATCCTGCGGCAGAATGTACTGCTTTTGTTTATTATGAGAAAGATCGATATCCTGCGCCTGTTTTTGTTCTGCTGTCTCCTTTTCCTTGATTGTGAGTTTTCCTTTTTTGCTCACAAGCACTGTCAGACTATGCCGCTGTGCCGTCAGCTCAAGCTGCCTGAAATCCGTCGCCAGCGCCGATGTTATCAGTGCGGGAAGCTCCTCTGGACTGAGATTCTCATGGTATGCCTTCGTCCCCACAAACCGCTCCGCCTGGTAAGACAGCGCCTCCTTTCTGAGCACTGGACGTATGCGAAGCTTCTGTATCTTTTCCCGGTCGCGGGAATTGCTGAGCGTAGCACGCAGTATCATTTCATTTTCATCAATATAGTTGGTTAACAATTGTCTTAATTTATCCATAAACCCCATTGTAGCATGATTTTTTCCGCATTGAAACCCTTAAACGGAAAATTTTGGGTATTTGTAAATTAGGTATTGACATTCTTTTCCAAATGCATTATTGTATTAGTGTATTAATCAAATGATACACAAGGAGGTAAACAAATGGCATGGCAAATGAACTCTGACCGTCCGATCTATTCGCAATTATACGATAAAATACTTATCCGCATCGTGTGTGGCATCTACAAAGCTGGCAACAGGCTTCCCAGCGTTCGGGAGCTGGCTGCGGAGGCAAGTGTCAACCCCAACACAATGCAGCGGGCATTCGCTGAGCTAGAGCACAGTGGTCTCATCGTGACACAGCGAAACAGCGGCCGCGTAGTGACAGAAAATCTCGCGAAAATAGAGGAAGCCAAGCATGAGCTGGCTTTGTCACAGGTAAACAGCTTTTTCGCCAATATGCGAGAGCTTGGTTACAATGACCAGGAGATCTTAGAACTGGTAAAAAGCATTATCTAATAAATTGATCTGAGGAGGGAACAAACATGGACGAAAACAACATCAGCACGGCATACACGCCTAACGACTCTGTGCAAGCTTTGCCTGCACAGGACAATACCATCCCGAAAGACCCCATATACGTGGACTCTGACAAGATGTCTGCACCCTATTCCAACATGCCGCTTTTGCAGCTAAACGATCTGTGCAAGCGCTATCCTGGCATGGGAACGTATATGTCTGTCTTTCACATGAACCTTGTCATTCCAAGGGGACGCATTATCGGACTGCTGGGGCCAAACGGCTGCGGCAAGACAACGCTGATCAAGATGATCAACGGACTTCTCGCGCCGACAAGCGGCAATGTGCTCATCAACGGCATGTCCCCCTGTCCGGCAACCAAGAAGGTCATCTCCTACCTGCCCGAGCGCACCTATCTGGACAATAGCATGAAGGTCTCGCAGATGGTAACATACTTCGCTGACTTTTATGAGGATTTCTCGACAGAGAAGGCGTATGGTATGCTGGGCGCACTTGGCATCAGCTCAGACGCACGCTTAAAGACGCTCTCTAAAGGCACCAAGGAGAAGGTCCAGTTAATCCTCGTGATGAGCAGACAGGCAGACCTCTATATCCTCGACGAACCGATTGCCGGCGTGGACCCCGCCGCGAGGGATTATATCCTGCGCACCATCATCACCAACTATAATCCGGGCTCAACGATTATCTTGTCAACACATTTGATCTCTGACATTGAAAATGTACTAGACGACGTGATTTTTATGAAAAACGGCTCTTTGATGCTGTATACATCCGTCGATTCGATTCGAAGCCAGATGGGCAAATCCATAGATACGTACTTCAGGGAGGTATATGCATGTTAAGAAAACTTTTAAAATATGAATGGATGGGTCTGCGTTTCCCTCTTATGATCATGATGATTGTGCTTGCGGGAACCATGGTGCTGACCTGCTGTGTCATCCTCACCATCAATCCCAAGCTCGACCAGACAATTGCGTGGTATTCCGCCATGGCACTCATGCTCTCTTTCTTTTTATATTACTTTGGCATCATAGGCTGTACGATTGGCACGACGCTCATTGTCGTCGTGCGCTTTTACAAAACCTGCTACACTGATCAGGGATATCTGACTCATACGCTGCCAGCGACAGCATACCAGATTTTGAACAGCAAGCTTCTTGCCGCTGTTCTCACGCAGCTATTGATGATAATTTCCATTATGTTAAGTATATTTATCATCTTACAGGTGGGCATACGACATGTTTTTTCCTTCATACCAGAATACAGCTACGCTGAATTGTACGACCAACTTTCATTTCAGCTCTCCCTGATCGCTGAGAGTTTTGCGAAAGATTTTGGTATTCGCATTAGCTACTGGATCGCATATCTAGTAATATACAGTGTCATTGGCATTACCGCCAATATTATCACCCTCTTTGGCTGTGTATCACTAGGACAGCTCTATGCCAAGCACCGCGTTATAGGCGCGATCTGTGCCTATTTTATCGTACAGTTTGTTATGTTCATCGTGGGGTATATCTCCGCTTTACCTATGTATACCAAAATGCTGACTGGCTCATACAGCCGTGACGTTACCATTTTTGGCATCATGTCGCCGACCATGAACCTATCACTGTTCGCAACCATCCTTCTGGCAGTAGGTATGTACTTTGCGAATGTGCATATGATGACCAAAAGGCTGAATTTGGAATAGCTTCTGCTGACAAGCTTCCTTGGGGTGCCCATGTGCATAAAAAACCGGAAAGGCAAATGCTTTCCGGTTTTTTACCATACTAATCACTGAATCACGCTCATCCGTTCCAATCGCTCATGCAGCTTTCTGATCTTTTCAAGTCCTTCTGTATCACAAATCTCTCGCCCGGACACAAAGTATCTGACCTGACCGCCCGCGCTCCCATCCGCTGCTGACTGCGCAAGCGCCCCCTTTGATTCGAGCACCCGCATCAGCTGGCGCACAGTGCCAAGACTCCCGTCAATCATATGAATACCCTGCGGCAGCAGTGACTGAAACGTATCTTTAAAATAATTAAAATGCGTGCAGCCCAGCACCAACTCCCCATACTGGTCCAGCGCATAGCCCGCAAATCTTTCTTTTAAATATGCTGTCACACGCTCCGATACAAATTCCCCACGCTCTGCAAACTCCACAAGCCCCGGAAGCTCCAATAGATCAACGAGATGTTCATCGTCCACGCGCTCCAGCAGCTTTTGCAGCCTTTTCTCATGGACTGTGAGCGGCGTTGCGATCACCATCACACGCTTTCCATCACTCTCCACCACTGCTGGCTTCACCGCCGGCTCTATCCCGATAATAGGAAGATCACCGTATTTACTGCGCATCTGGTCCGCCGCCACTGCTGTAGCCGTATTGCATGCGATCACCACAGCCTTACAGTTGTGCGCTATCATAAAGCGTATCACCTCATCCACATAGGATGCAACCTGTTCCCTGCTCTTGGTTCCATAAGGAACATGGTCCGTATCCGCATAAAAAATAAAATTCTCCTGCGGCATCAACACCAACGCCTGATGCAGCAGTGTCATGCCGCCAATTCCAGAATCAAATATCCCTATATTCATAACAATCTCCTTCCCACTGCCAGCACATGTATGAAAAATGCACCCTTCGAACAATGCAGAATACGCGCGCCAGGCGTCCGTCAGCCTTTGCTGACATTGTTCCTTGGGACGCCCATGTGCATAAAAAACCCGCAAATCCATGTAGATCTGCGGGCGTTATTGAGAGAGCGAATAGCGAGTATAACTCGCTTACGATGTAAGCTAAATTATATACGATACAGTTACCTTGCTCATGATCTTCGTCAAAGCTGCTCTGAAACAATAGCAAAGCACTTTCGCAAAATTAAGTTTATTTTACCTAAAATATGTTTATCGCTTAGGTACTCCATGATTATATAACATAAATCTTCATTTGAAAAGCTCTTTTTAGCTAAAATTTACTTTTCATAATTTATTACTATGTTTTGCCCTTTATAATTGTTTATTTCTGTGATTGTACAATATATAACCACAAATTATGCACATTTTTACCTTTTATTTTGCACATATTTGCACACTTATTCTTATCAATTTTTACTTATATCTGCATTCCGCTGGTCTTATACAATACCTGAATGTATTGCGCTTCTTTCAGACTGTCTTGCCTTCTCCTGGTTTATTCTTCTGATCTGATACAACGCTTCTTTGCGTACTCGCACTTGGTTTCTTCCTGTTTCTTCTCTCCCTCAGCGTCGAGCAGTCCCAGCTCCAGCTTCTTCACGCGAAACTGCACATCCTCCAGCAGTTTTCGATTTGCGGAGATAATATCTGCCTGCATTCCCGTCACCAGCGTCTGAAAGCCGATAATAATCATCATCGCCGCCAGAATGAGCGACTGCGTATGTCCAGAGCCATCACCGCTGAAATAAAAAAGCAAAAAGCGAATGCCAATCGCCGTACCGAACAAAATAAACACCGCGCTGATCAGGGTAAAGATTTTCATTGGCTTGTACATCAAAACAGCGCGCAGGATAGTCAACACAGACTTCTTGATATATCCGCCCATGGAACTCATCAGTCTTGACTTGCGCAGCTCCGGGTTCGTATGTACGGGAACCGATATGATTGCCATCTTGTTCCTGCCTGCCTGCACGATCGTTTCCAAGGTATAAGTGTACTCATTATGTACATTGACACGCATAGCTGCTTTCTTGCTGTAGGCGCGAAAACCGCTGGGCGCATCGGGAATATCGGTTTTGGACGCCGCGCGCACTACCCAGCTTCCCAGGCGCTGTAGTTTTTTCTTAACCCAGGAAAATTCTTCAATCTCATCAATCGGCCGCTCACCGATGACGATGTCCGCCTTCTTCTCCAGGATTGGCTGCACCAGCTTCTCAATATCCGCACCGCTGTATTGATTGTCCGCGTCCGTGTTTACGATAATGTCCGCACCATTGCGCAGCGCCAAGTCGATTCCCGCGAGAAATCCCTTTGCAAGTCCGAGATTCCGCTTAAAGTGCACCACATAATGTACGCCCCAATCCAAGGCAATGCGCTCTGTGTCATCGTCACTTCCGTCATTTATGATCAGATACTCGATCTCGTCAATCCCGTCAATGTGACGCGGCAGATCATTCAACGCGATCTCTAGCGTCTCCGCCTCGTTGTAACAGGGGATTTGTATGATTAATTTCATTTTATTTGCTCCTGCGCCCTAGTGCTGTCTCGCTGGTACTTATCGTAATAAAAAATGCTACTATTTCTATAAATACCACTTGTGGCAAAATAGTAATTACCATAATTTCCATAAGACACTAAGACCTATTTCAAAACTTGTTTTCGTTGACTTTTCAGCACGACGCTGCATCAGTCACCATATCTATTGATACAAAACAATTTTATATCGCATTGCGGGATGTGTCAAGTTCGCAAAAATTGGCAGCGCAGCTTTTGACAAAGATGGTTTGATTTCATTAAGAAGTCCATTGTTGCTCAAGCTTCTTCGATCAATACTCCATTTCTTTGAATATATTCATAAATATGATCTTGATCTTTTACAACGGAGACAGCTTGGATAATGCAAAAAGGTTCGGTCTGTGGTTGAATGCCTCTTGCAATGTCTTCTGCGGAAGGTGGAATATCCGAACATTCCCACCCTGTTTGTATTGCCAAAACACTACTGTTCACCCACATCTTTTTTGCAACGGATTTTAGTCTTTCCATTCTTTCGAAGTTTCGCTGGACAGAATATCTTCCTTCATTGTCTTTCGTATAATTCAACAAATCGCTCTCAGGAATTATGACATCAAAGGAGAATGTTCGCTCTGTTCGATCATTCATGACAAATACTCTTACTTCTGAAAAGTCAACATAATGAAATAGCATTTGCCTATAATCATGCGAATGATGTTCAGTGTATCCAAGTTCAAAATTTTCATCTAATTTATTTTGATTCCATGTGATAATATCTTCAAAACGTTCATTCTCAAATCCACAATAACCACTCTGAAACACAAGCCCTGCATAAATTAAATTTTCATAAAAATCTTTCATAGCATTGTGACTTTTATTCAGTTCAAATGTTAATGAAAAATATGCCGGCATGATAGTTCCTCACAATACTTTTATAAAATTTCCGAGAAATGCCTAAAATACGTCATTTCTCATCTGGATTTGTGATTCCGCAAAGGAATCATGGGGGTTCGTATGTCGCGTTTGCATAAGGTAGCAACATCAAAATATCAGATGCATATTCGTATATCGATTTAAAGAATTTATAGTGCAGACTCATCACTTGGACCTTCCACTATGAATGCAATCACTTTCTTTTCACTCATGCTGTATCGTTCTACCTGCCTTTCTAAATGCCCGTGCAATTCTCAAACTGTCTGTTTCTTCATAAATCACCTCATCCTGTCCGCCAAGGGTAATCCCCCTGATATATGTATCTCTTAAATTATTTGATGCTTTTATATTTTTCATCCGAATATATCTTCTTTCTGGATTGACAGTAGAAAACATAATATTTTCTTTATCCAGCATTTCCAAAGCACGTAGATTATGTGAAGTAAATATTAGCTGTCCTTTCGCACTTTTATTGAAAATATCAAGCAGCTCTCCCAGCATATACTCAAAAATACCCGCGTCCAGCTCATCAATTGCAAGGCAGATGGAAGGATTGCCAAAAGCCTGAATCAAGGCGTTTAAAATAGAAATAATTTTGATGATTCCTTCCGACTCCATTCGAATAGGAATCGGCGGCATATTTTCCCGAATAGAGACAAGCTCGACCCTATAACCGTTCTCTCCAGAATCTGTCAACTGCATTCCATAATGATAGACATCTATTTTCATCCCTGGAATAATCGTATACAACACCATGTTAATCTGCTCTACTATCGTATCTAAAACTTTTTTCCGCTCTTCATTCAAAACGACAGGTTCTGTCAATGGAACAGCAAAATCACCCTTCATTTCAATTTCGTTCTGTTCAATTTTAAATGCCATAGGAAGTAAAAAGTTTGCAGAAATTACGCCGGAATGCGTATTGCGAATGACAAATAAATCCTTTAAAGCAAATTGAAATAACGCCTTTATCACTTCTGCATAATCCTTGAAATGATTCTCATAATTCTGGCAGAATATTTCTCTGCTACTCTCTCCAAAAATATAAGAGCAATTACTTTTTTCAGCAATCTTTCTGGCGACGACTAAATCTGTTTTATTTTCAGCATTTGCTTCTACGATCTCATCCAGTCTTTTCTTGGGAATAAACACTGTTTCACGATTCGAACGCCGATAATCCATAAACACTGTTTTATTACTTCTATAATCGTCTTTACTGATCGCACAGCTCAATGTCTCTTGCGCAATATTGGCACCATGTCCACTTCTCTGCAAAATTATCCTATAACAAACTTCATAGATTACTGTTTCTATAAAAATATTAAAATCAGCCATAATCTCTGCTTGATTACTGCCTGCATCAATGTAATCCTCAATTTCCTCCTCAAGCGTACAACCAATCATAATTTTCTGCAAATAATACAATGTATCAATAACAGCAGTTTTTCCAGAACCATTTTGACCATACAATCCTAACACTTCCGCAGTTTTATATGTCAGATGCTTTTGGCAGGTACATGGCATAACAATTTGCCCGGTTCTGACATTCTTAATATTAGAAATCTTCAACGAAGATAACCTTACAATGCTCTCCATAATCTTCTACCTCCGCAAGCCTTACTTTAGCACAAATAGTACTGTATTTCAATTATTTTTTCTGATTTTGCATTTTTTATTCCTTTTTTTGATATTCTCACGCGCTATTTCCAACTCTTTCTAATTGCTCATCGACTTCCATCCGGCTTGTGCAATACCCTTTTTGTGTCTATTGTCCTTTCCCCTGCTCCCGTCTTCTACAAGACCTGTAATTCTTGATATTCCACGTTTCAAAGTCCATCCACATAGACAGTTTTCTCTGTCTCTATGCAGAATGCCGCCAGTTTTCCTCCCACCACACAGGCACAGTCCAAGGCAATATGACCGTTTTTCATATATACTTTCGTTTTTTCCCAGTCTTTTATAAAAATAGTCGGCGTATGTCCCGTTACCAGAAAGATATTCTTCTGCGGATAATATCTTTTGGTGTAATCTGTCCTCTCTTGCAGAAAATCATATAAATCATACTCATCCATCGCTTTATCCGGTGTAAAATTACTAAGTCCGGCATGGACAAGTCTATATTCTTTTCCGTTATTTTGTATCACTTCATATAAAGATGCCCCTGCTATGTAGCCCAGCATATCCATTTTCTCAAAATAGCTTAGTTTGCTAAATTGCTCCGCCGTAACCTGTCCGCCATCCTGTAGCCATAAATTATAATCCCAAAGGAGATCTGTCGTCAAATGCTTATCATAATTCTCTTCTGTAATCTCCACAGACAGTTTTTTCATAAGTGTATACATGATAAAATCATGATTACCCAAGATAAAGATAACATTCGTCCTCTTCATCATATCCTGCAAAACCTTAATCGGTTCCGGCCCACGGTCTACGACGTCACCAAGAACGTACAATTCGTCCTTTTCGGAAAATTGAATCTTCTCAAGCAGCATCTGATACTGATGATAACATCCGTGTATATCAGCAACAATATATCTCATATGGAAACCTCCTTCTGTTTATTCATTTGATTTTTCTTTGAAGCATTGAAGTTATTCCGTCATTTCTTTTATCCGGCATACTTTCTGCCAAAAACTCCAAATCCTCGCCCTTCATCAATTTTTCCATATATCCTCCCGGTCATTCATATCCTATAGGGTTTTGATTTTTTCATGGTATATATATTTCCTCTCTCGTCTCCAGACACAGACAACCTAATCTGCCATCCCTGAAGCCACATCCGCAGTCGCACATATAAACATTCTTAATTTTATTTTTCCATATTTTACCGTCTCCCATAATATTTGCATGTCCACAAACGGAAACATATCCACTCTTTCCATCAGTCAAAAATGACTCGTACCATTCGTCTCCCGTAAAATAACTGCCCATCAGATAATAATCTTCCTGCATTCTTCTATCCGGCATGGAAGTACAGGCATGCGCTAGCAAGTATTTTATCCCGTCCGTTTCGACACATATTTGCAGAGGCCACTCCATAATCTCCTCTGCCATCCTTATCATATCGACTTTTGTCAAATGCTCCAAAAAGATGGTGAAAGAATTATATGGATATGGCGCTAACCGCTTTCGTTTCTTTTCTGGCGTATGAAAATAATTCATAATATATTTGGCTAACCACGTGTCATGATTTCCTCTGATTACGGTGCATTTGTTCCCTAACTTTAAAACATTAAAATATACGCCTAATGGATCCGGCTCATTTAAATTTCTATCAAATAAATCGCCCAATAAAAATAATTGGTCTTCTTCTGAAAAATTTATCTTTTCCAGCATCCTAGAAAATCTTCTATTGTCATTATGAATGTCTCCTATTACATAATTCATATCTATCCGACTCCGTTCTCCTCCACATCAAGCAGGCTTTCCTGCGCTCCTTTTATCCGTTTCCATGTCACAAGTTCTTCCGGCATAAGCATTTCTTCCACAACGATCGGAAGCAGTACTTTCTTTTTCGTATTGACTCTCTAACACCGTGCCTTATCACGTATTGGGGGTTATAGGGCACCCGTCAGCCTCTGCTGACATATTTCCTTTGGGTGCTCGTGTATACACAAAAAGCAGGATATTTCAATCTTAAGATTTCCTGCTTTCATAAACCACTTTATTCCATAAATATGTTAACACACCTACGCCTTTTTCTTACGATTTCTCTGTACCACTGCACTCTTAAAAGCTTTCACCATAGCTGGTGACAACTCCTCGCAATCTTCATCAAATATAATAGGACTGTTTTTTGCTTCCTCAATTTCTTTCAACTGTTCTTGTGTAGGCTTTTGCCCATTCTCAATAATAAATGTCTTGGTCATAATAAAGACTCCTTTCCACATTTGTTGCAAGTCTGGCTGAAATCATCCGAATTGTATCTTTTCTTTCTGTAAATACCACAAACACGATATCACCAACCTTCCCTATTGCAATATACCGATCTTCATCAACACTATGCTCAAAGTCAAACATTTCAATATAATACGGATCATCAAAAACATACGCTGCTGTCTCAAAGGAAATCTTATGTTTTTCTTTGTTTATGGTATTTTTATCTTCGTCCCATTCAAATTTCATGTATATTATCCTTTTAAACTATTACATACTTTGGGTGTATACCTATTAAGTAATTAACTCCGTTTCTGTATCTATTTTATGTCAATAGTATAACACCAAGCACTAATCTTATCAATTTAATTCTTTCTCCCCATCACTTTACAATACACCACCGTACTAAAAAACGTCGCCACGATCGCGGGCGCTATGACCGCCGCCGGATT
>CAJUII010000051.1:5118-23619 GCA_910586405.1 uncultured Lachnospiraceae bacterium | reverse complement strand
AAATCATATCGGTATCAAAAACCTCGGAATAACCATTTTTTCGGTATAAGACGCATTATGCCGAATTCGGCATAATGCATCAGCATCAATCAGAAGAACTTTTTTACCCTCTCTTGCCAGTCCTACACCAATATTTACCGCTACTGTTGTCTTTCCTACACCGCCCTTTTGGTTGGTGACGGCTATTACTTTTCCCATTTTTCTGCACCTCCACTTAATCGAATTCTTCCTGAAACGCTTCCATAAACTCATCAAACTTCTGAATATTCACAAGTACCCTGCGGTTGATTTTGTATGTTGCTTTCGCATCCTTGGCCATCTGTCTGAAAGTGTTCTTCCCTATTGAATATAGTGCTGCACCTTCATCAAGGCTGACATATTTCTTACCGTGTCCTCTTGTAAGATTTTCAAGCTGTTCTACTGTTAATTCTTTTCTCTTCTTCGCCATCGCTACCTCCTCATCAGATTGACTCTCTCAGCAACATCTGGATTTTCTTTTAGGTATTCCTCGATAATATCCACATCAATTACGGTGGTTCTTCGAAGCGGAAGATTCGCCCCTGCTTCCTTTGCCAGACGGACAAAAGAATAATAAGGGATGTGGTACATTGTTGCGCCCTCAGTGTATGTCACTAAGTGACGGCCTCTTTCTTCCAGATATCTTTCAAGATCCGGAAATCCTTCATTCTTTACTGCCATGTTTGTCTCCTTTGATTTTCTTAGATTTGCACAGGTTTTCTAGGACGCAACGCACAAAAAGGCACTTCATCACTGGTATTTCTACCAATAACGAAGTGCCTTTATATGCACGTTTCTCAAGGCTGTTCCTCAAGAAATATCTATTCACTTTGCTTTTGTAATCCGTGCTTATCCATTGAGAAATCTCGGATTATTACATGCTAAATCATTGGAATCCAACGTCCGCCATCAGGATTGTAACACGTTTGAGTCCTATGTTAAAACCCTTGTGGAGGTCGGCTTTCATTGCCTATCTGTCGGATTAGTCCCTATTAGGGATGCTTTTCATTGTCGGGAACAGCAGCACATCCCTTATCGCTGGGCTGTTCGTCATCATCATAACCATTCTGTCAATCCCAAATCCAATCCCTCCTGTCGGCGGCATACCGATGCTGAGTGCATTCAGAAAGTCCTCGTCCGTGTGGTTCGCCTCCGCATCACCCGCTGCCAGAAGCTCCTCCTGCGCTGCAAAGCGCGCCCGCTGGTCAATGGGGTCGTTCAGCTCGGAATATGCATTCGCCATCTCCCAGCCGTTCATGAAGAACTCAAAGCGCTCGACGTACTCTGGATTCTCTGGTTTTTTCTTGGTGAGCGGGGAAATCTCGATCGGGTGATCCATCACAAATGTCGGCTGGATTAAGTGCTCCTCCACAAACTCCTCAAAGAAAAGATTCAAGATATCGCCCTTCTTATGGCGCTCCTCAAATTGAATGTGCTTTTCCTTTGCAATTGCTCTTGCTTCCTCCAACGTGTGAATCTCATTAAAGTCCACACCAGAATATTTCTTAACGGCATCGACCATCGTAATGCGTTCAAACGGCTTTGACAAATCCATTTGATGCTCACCGTATGTTAAGATCTCAGCGCCAGTCACTTCCTTTGCCACATAGCGGTATAGATTCTCTGTCAAGTCCATCATACCATGATAATCCGTGTAAGCCTGGTACAGCTCCATCAGTGTAAACTCTGGATTATGCCTCGTATCAAGTCCCTCGTTGCGGAATACACGCCCGATCTCATAGACGCGTTCCATACCGCCTACAATCAGTCTCTTGAGATACAGTTCCAGCGAGATGCGCAGCTTTAAATCCTCATCAAGTGCGTTAAAGTGTGTCTCGAACGGTCTTGCCGCCGCACCGCCTGCGTTGGACACCAACATCGGCGTCTCGACCTCCATAAAGCCCTGGTCATCCAGATAGCGTCGGATGCTTGAAAGCACTTTGGAGCGCTTAATAAAGGTATCCTTCACCTCCGCATTCATAATCAGATCGACATATCTCTGGCGATAACGCATATCTGTATCTGTCAGCCCGTGGAACTTCTCAGGAAGAATCTGAAGGCTCTTTGACAGCAGTGTGACAGAAGCCGCATGAATGGACATCTCTCCCGTCTTTGTCTTGAAAACCTCTCCGTGTATGCCAAGGATATCGCCCACATCGTATTTCTTGAAATCTGCATAAGGCTCCTCTCCGATGCTGTCCCTTGCGACATAGCACTGAATATTACCCTTTAAGTCCTGTATATTGCAAAAAGAAGCCTTCCCCATGACGCGCTTGAACATCATACGCCCTGCGATGGTTACATTCTTTCCCTCCAGCGCATCAAAGTTGTCCTTCACATCCTGACTGTGGTGTGTGACATCAAACTTTGTAAGCTGAAATGGGTCTTTTCCAGCCTCCTGCAAAGCGGCCAGTTTCTCTCTGCGCACCTTCAAAAGCTGGTTTACATCCTGCTGCTGGTTATTATTTTGGTTTTGATTCTCTTGTGCCACAAAAACTCTCCTCTCGTTATGCTCAATGTCTATCCGCTCAGAATTTCTCAGGTACCACCTCTTAACACCTTAGAAATTCCGTATATGCTCTATTCTGGTTTGTAGATATCTAATATCGTGTATTCAATCACACCTGCCGGCGCCTCCACAGTGACAACATCGCCTCTCTTTGCCCCGATTAGTGCTTTTCCGAGCGGTGATTCATTCGAAATCCTGCCCTTTAAGCTGTTTGCCTCCGTTGCGCCCACAATCTTAAACTCCATCTCATCATCAAACTCGTTATCCTTCACCTTGACTGCAAGTCCGAAGCTCACCTTATGCAAGTCATGACCATCCTCGTCCATGTCTCCGACTTCCACGTTTTTGAGGATTTTCTCAAGCTCCTCGATTCGCGCCTCAATGTCGCGCTGTTCGTCCTTCGCCGCATCGTACTCTGCGTTCTCTGAAAGGTCGCCCTGCTCCCTTGCTTCCTTAATCTTCTGTGCAACCTCTTTTCGTTTGACTACCTTGAGTTCATGTAATTCGTCCTCATATTTTTTAAGACCTTCACGCGTTAATAAATTCTTCTTTGCTTCCATAGCAATTACTCCCTTTCACCACTTCTATTTCTATTGATTGTACTTCTATTTTTCTATATCAAAACAAGTTTTTGCTTTTAAACTAGCCTATTATAGCTTTTTTTAACTACGGTGTCAAGATTTCGCAGGCGATTTCATACAGTGACGCCTGTCTCATGCCCAGTAAACATACGTTGTATACTGTCTGTCAGCTCCGCAAAGGTCTCCATCTCATTGACCATCCTGCGCAGCTTCGCAGAATGTGGATACCCTGTGGTGTACCATGCCACATGCTTTCGCATCTCACGCACAGCTACATACTCCCCCTTAATCGCAAGCTGTAGCCTTGCATGCCGCAGAATTGTGTCGCAGACCTCCTGCGCAGTTGGCCTTGCAGGCAGAAGACCCGTGTCAAGATACATGTTGATCTCCCGAAATATCCACGGATTCCCGCGGCACGCCCTGCCTACCATGATACCGTCACAGCCAGTCTCCTCAAGCATTCTCTTAGCAGAGTCGGCATCGGTCACATCGCCGTTACCAATGACTGGAATGCGCACGGCCTGTTTAACCTGTCGGATAATATCCCAATCTGCCTTCCCGGCATAATACTGCTCTCTGGTCCTGCCATGCACTGCGACCGCCGCCGCACCATTCTGTTCCGCAATCTTTGCAAGCTCCACTGCATTGACGTGCTCCTCGTCAAATCCCTTTCGTATTTTGACAGTCACTGGCTTACGGACCGCATGAGACACTGCATATATGATTTCTCCAGCAAGCTTAGGGTTCAACATCAGTGCACTGCCCTCATGGTTGTTGACCACCTTTGGCACTGGACAGCCCATATTAATGTCCAGAACAGCAAATGGGCGGTCCTCAATACGCCTTGCCGTCTCCGCCATAATATCCGGTTCTGAGCCAAATAACTGTAGTGATACCGGCATCTCATCCGGGTGTATTTCCATCAACGCTTCAGTGTTTTTGTTCTTGAAGTGCACTGCCTTCGCACTCACCATCTCCATGCACAAAAGCCCTGCGCCCTGCTCTTTACAAATCAGTCGAAATGGCAGGTCCGTAACCCCTGCCATCGGTGCGAGCATGATATTATTTTCCAAAACGACATCGCCAATTTTCAACCGCCTGTCTGCTGCACTATCTGTTGTTCTTTTCATAGATGATTCTAAGTCCCTCCAGCGTCAGAGCACTGTTGTACTCCTGTATCACGTCTGTCTCCTCCGCTATGATACGCCCAAGTCCGCCTGTTGCCACAACCTTGAGCTGCTCATAGCCCGTCTCCTTGCGCACACGGTTTACAATGTACTCGGTCTGCCCAATCTGCCCGTACACAAGTCCCGCCTGCATACTCGATATCGTCTCCTGCGCCAGAATTGATGCGGGCTTCTTAATCTCAATCTCAGGGAGCTTCGCCGCGTCCTCCCACAGCGCCTTCGCAGAAATTCGAATGCCAGGTGCTGTGATACCCGCACAGAAGCATCCCTTTTCATTGACAAGATCATAGGTCGTCGCTGTGCCAAAATCCAGGACGAGCACCGGTCCTCCATATAATTCATATGCAGCCACCGCATCTACAATTCTATCTGGACCGATTTCTTTTGGATTTTCTGTCACAACTTTAATGCCCGTTTTAATGCCGACGCCCACCGTCATCAACCGCTCAGACACATAACGCTTAATACCGCCCGTGAGTGCGTGCATGACATTTGGCACGACGCTTGCAATGATTGTTCCCTCGATCTTGGCGGTATTGATATGATTTTTGCTCAAAAGTTCTGTGATCAGCACACCATACTCATCTGAAGTCCGCTGTGTCTTTGCCATCAAACGAAACGTCGTGACAAGATTTTTATTGTCGTATACGCCAAATGTAATATTTGTATTTCCAACGTCCACTACCAGAACCATACTTCCTCCCCCTTTTCTCCCTCATTTGCCCGCGGATCCTTCTGTCATTCGACGCACTCCTCATGCAGAACGAAAACCCTGTAAAACAAGCTCAACGATTCCCAAAGTTCCTGGCGCTGCATCCGAATCTCACGCACCAAAAGCCCGCTGCTGATCTCATCATATAAAATATCTTCCTCGTAGGCGTCAGTCTCAAGGCTCACGCTCCCATCCTCCTCAAAAACGATCGTGAACACACCGCCCACTTCCTCCGTGAACAACACACATATAATATGCAGTTCCTCCTTGATGGATTCAGGAATATTGTGAAACCTTTCATTAAAATAATATTTTTGTTCGTAGGCATTTGCCCCACACAGGACAATGCGGTTCCTGCTCTCTTCCATACTACCTCGCTTGGGTGCATCCTTGCAGCATCAACGGCGACTCAAAACCTGCCTCCCCATCAAAGCTACAACAATGTTCACAAAAATTGATATGTCACACATAACCATATATGCCGCGCACAGACACCTCACCCGCATAGACCTGCACAGTCTGTCCGTCGCTCTTTCGCTCGACAAGCAGCTCTCCCTGTTCATTGATGCCTATTGCGGTGCCGTCATACGCGCCTTTTGGGTCAAGCACGCGCACTTCTCTGCCCCGGTTGACCAAAAATTGATTATACTTGTCCACCAAACCAGAAAAATCCCAGCTCTTCTCAAAAACAGCATAGTATTTCTCAAAAAAGTAAAGCACGCGCGCCACCAGCTTTGCGCGGTCTGACCGCTGTCCGCTCTCAATGCAAAGCGAGGTCGCCATCCCGCTAATCTCCTCTGCGAGAGTCTCCTGATTTACATTGATTCCCGCACCGATGACAACATAGTGGATTCCATCGAGCTCTGCGCTCATCTCCGTCAAAATACCACAGACCTTTTTCCCATTGACCACAATATCATTGGGCCACTTGATGCCGCAGGGCTGTGGAATCAGCTCCGAGACTGCCTCCAGAACAGCAAGCGCCATCACCAGCGTCAGCGCAGACGCCTTCTCCGGTCTGCATTGCGGCCGGAGCATAATGGTCATATAGATGTCCTTTCCCGCCGGTGACACCCATCCTCTGCCGCGCCGTCCGCGGCCTGCGGTCTGCATGTCCGCCACAACCACCGCGCCAGATGCCTCCCCGCTCTCGGCAAGCTCCTTGGCATCAAGATTGGTTGAGCCAGTTTCACTGTGAAATACAAGCTTTCTGCCAACCCATGCAGTCTCTAGCCTGCTCTCTATCTCAACCTTTGAAAACAAATCTGCATCTTCTCTCTCCACGAGACGATATCCCTTATTATTCTGCGCCTCGATCTCATATCCGTCCTTCTCCAGCTGTCGAATCACTTTCCATATAGCGGTGCGCGACACACCATAATACTCGCACAGCTCCTGACCGCTCACATAGTCCCCGGCATCGCGGAGCTTTTTTAATATTTCCTCATTTTTCATACAAACAAAACCCCATGCTGCCCTGCATTTTCCCGCATATCAAAACATCTGTTATCATATAGCAAACTGCACATATCACACTGCGCCAAGCGTCGCGGCAATCACAGCCTTAATTGTATGCATACGGTTCTCCGCTTCCTGAAATACAAGCGACTGCGCCGACTCAAACACCTCATCCGTCACTTCCAGCTCCGTAAAGCCGTACTTGCTGCCCTGCTCTTTGCCGATCTTCGTCTTTAGGTCATGAAAAGCCGGCAGACAGTGCAGGAACACGGCAGCCTCCCCCGCATTGTCCATGACAGCCTTTGTCACCTTGTACGGAGACAGCTTTGTGATACGCTCCTCCCAGACTTCCTCGGGCTCGCCCATAGAAACCCACACATCCGTATAAATAACATCCGCTCCTTTTGTCCCTGCATCCACATCCTCTGTGAGCGTGATGGTCGCGCCGGACTGCGCTGCATATTCCCTGCACTGCGCCACCAACGTCTCCTCCGGGAAATATTCTTTTGCTGTGCAGGCTGTGAAATGCATCCCCAGCTTTGCGCACACGATCATCAGAGAGTTGCCCATGTTGTAGCGGGCATCCCCCATATAGGTCAGCCGGAGACCCTTAAGATAGCCAAAGTGTTCTCTGAGCGTGAGCATGTCTGCAAGCATCTGTGTCGGATGATATTCATTGGTCAGCCCATTCCACACAGGGACACCTGCGTACTTTGCCAGCTCCTCCACAATCGACTGCTCAAAGCCGCGGTACTCGATACCCTCATACATACTGCCGAGCACACGCGCTGTGTCCGCGATGGACTCCTTCTTGCCAATCTGAGATCCTGACGGGTCAAGATATGTCGTTCCCATGCCGAGATCATGTGCCGCCACCTCAAAGGAACAGCGCGTACGCGTGCTTGTCTTCTCAAAAATCAGGGCAATATTCTTGCCGCGAAGTGTGTCGTGCAAAATTCCCTTTTTTTTCTTCTCCTTATATTGGGCTGCCAGATCGACCAGATATGTAATCTCCTCCGGCGTAAAATCCTTTAATGTCAAAAAACTCCGTCCCTTTAAATTCATGGTTTACCTCCTCATGTCGAAATTATCAATTATTTGTATTCTACTACAATTCTGCAAAAGGGGCAAGAAAAAGGTTCCTGTTCGCTTTGTTTCTATAACAGAAAAAGCGCAGTTTTTATGAACTACGCCTTTCTCTGTCAACATCATGTGAAATATTTTACCAAAATACATGATTTCCAATCACAAGACCTGGTCTGCCGTTGTTTCTTCTGAAATGAAGTGCATCTCCGACATTGCAGGCGCCGTTGATGGCTTCCTGTGCAGCCTGTATGCAGGATGCCTTGGTCGTTTTGTTAAGAATCAGTGACTCCATGCGTCCTCCCGATGCCGGTACAAACTGTCCCGATGCATAGATAACCTCTGTTATGCTATTGGGATAACCGCCGTTGCGCACTCTGTTCATGACAACTGCCCCGACTGCAACCTGACCCTCATAGGGTTCTCCGCCAGCTTCACACTGAATCAACGCCGCGAGGATATCAAGCTCTGACGCAGTTGCAAACACAGCTTCCTTCTGCTGTACACGCTTTGCTTCCGCCTCAGCTGCGGCTCTGGCGCGCTCAGTTTCCTCCCGCTCCCGAATCGCCTCCATTGACTCTGCGGTATCAATGCCAAACTCTACGCGGACATATTCTGATGAGACAAATCCTGTCGTGCCCTCGTAGCTGACTCTGACCCAATCTCCTTCCTCCGCGATCGCCTCGACCGCCTGACCTTCTGCCAGAAGCCCGACAATGCCTGCTTCAAGGCTCGGCTCCTGTCTGACTCTGAGTGTCTCGGTGTTGGCATATGCTGTGAGCACACCCACATCCTTTGCCAGTTCCTCTGCCTCTTTTCCAAAATACAGATACTCGTTCTTAATCCATCCGGTCACATCACCGGACTTTATCTTCGTCCATTCATTATTTTTTTCCAAAATGTCTCCGCCGCAATCCTTGTAGAGTACACCGACCTTCTCAGAATCCTGGTCTGCATCCTGGCGGATGTTGACATACTCATTGACCCTTGCCATCACAAGATTTGACTGGGGCAGCTCTGGCTGTAATACCATCATGCCCTTCACAAACGCAGCGAGCGCATCACTCTTTTTTGTCGTACTTGAAGCATTTTTGTCGGGAGTCATCATCTTCGGTACATTCATGTCCGGGAGATCAGAACTTGTTATCTCCGCATCTAATATGTCAGCTGCACCTGCTGTCACAACGAACATACTCCTGTCCTCTGCTGAATTCATCTTGTATGATGTGTTTTGCTGTTTTTTGTCCATCTCGTTCATCAGCCTTACCTGCTGGTCTGCGGCCTGCGTACTGAACGGAATAGACGAAAACGCGGTCATAACTGCTGTAATACATAACAGATACTTCCACTTTTTACAATTTGTCTTCATAGTCTGCTCCATTTCTCTCTAAATATGTTACTTTGTTTACATCTTTTCGACAAATGTTACATATTTATTAACACCTATTACGATTTTATATAATAGCAAAGAGTTCGCGACTTGTCAAGTCTCGAACTCTCGTTTTTCATAAATATTTGTCGTTTTGTTATAGTATTCCCTCTGCGCTTCACAGGTTCCTCGATTTCTCAACACAGGCATTTACAGCGTCAATGACCGCCGCACGCATCCCTTTTTCCTCCAATACTCTGACTGCCTCGATCGTTGTGCCGGCGGGCGAGCAGACCATATCCTTGAGCGCTCCTGGGTGCTGCCCTGTCTCTAATACCATTCTGGCGCTGCCAAGCACTGTCTGCGCAGCAAATTCATACGCCTGTGCTCTTGGCATACCAGCCAGCACAGCAGCGTCCGCCATCGCTTCAATAAACATAAATACATACGCTGGCGCGCTGCCTGCGACGCCGATAAAGGCATCCATCAAACGCTCTGGCAAAATGCTTGCCTTGCCGAAGCTCTTCATAATCCTTACTGCCATCTCCTCGTCTGCCTTGGCACAATCTTCCTTTAAACAGATACATGTACATCCTTCGCCAACCATTGCCGGCGTGTTTGGCATACAGCGTACAAGCCGAAGCTTTCTGCCAAATTCCTGTTCCATCCAGCCAAGCGACTTTCCTGCAGCGATCGAGATCACAAGCTTGTCCTCACCCACAACATTTTTAATCTCTGAAATCACTCCTGGCAAAAACACTGGCTTGACAGCAAGGATTAATACATCCGCCTGTCTCGCAGTCTCCACATTGTCTGTACCAGTGGCGATACCATACTTTTTGGCTGCTCTGTCCGCTGTCTCCTGTGTCCTTGCAGAGCCTATGATTTCTGTGGACGCAAATGTTCCTGTGCCCAACATTCCGCCGATCATTGCTGACGCCATATTGCCGAGTCCTATAAAACCAATTTTCATTCCATCCCACCTGTTTTGAGACCGTATTGTGTCTCTTCCTTTCTATAATTATATAGTAGAAAAATTGATATTTTTTTAGATGTTCGTGTGCATCCTCCGCTGTCTCGCCGCCTCGTACATCAAGATTGCAGATGCCATTGCAGCGTTGAGTGACTCAACCTGTCCTGCCATGGGAATTTTTATGTACTGTGACGCGCGCGCTGCCGTTTCCCGGCGAAGTCCGTTTCCCTCATTGCCGATCAGAAAGGCAGTCGGCCGTGTGTAATCCGGCACATCATACGCTACACTGTCATCAAGATGCGCCGCGTAGACTGTCATACCCTTTTCCTTCAACAGATCGATAGTATCTGTCAGAAAATCCACGATAAAGAAAGGAACCCGATAGATCGACCCCATCGTCGCGCGGATAACCTTAGGATTTAAAATGTCTGCCGTCTGTCTGGTCAGGATTACGCCGTCAACACCAGCACCCTCACCAGCGCGCAGAATCGTTCCTACATTTCCTGGGTCCTGCAAATCCTCCAGCAGCATGAGAAGCGGCGCCCTCTCAGTGTCTGTACACCAGGCTTCAAGTCGCTCTGACAGCTCATAGTGCGGCACAGAAAGCACGCAGAGTACTCCCTGCGGCGTCTGTGTGTCCGAAGCCTTCTGAAACACAACATCAGAGAGGATCTCATAAGGCTGACTGTCGGGCAGCTCTCTCCTGTGCTTTTGCAGGAATGATTCCGAGACATACACCTCCCTGATCCAGTCTGCCGGAGCCTCCCGAAACATCCGTATGCCCTCCACGACAAAGCACTGCTCCTCTCGGCGCATCTTGGCCTTCTGTGCCAGCGCTGCAAGCCGTTTCACTTTACTGTTTGCCATACTTGTTATCATAAGATATACTGTTTCCTTTCCTAGAACATTCACACACCACTATTTTCGAAAGGATGCGCTGGCAAATTTGTTTCGATTCTCTTTCAGCAGCCGCTCTGCCACCTCATTTCCAGCCATCACCATCAGATGATCCGTTTCCCGAATAATATAGTCGGCAGAGGGCATCACACTCATTTCCTCCTCGTGCTTCTTCTTGATGCCAAGTATGGAAACCTTGTGCTTTGCGGCAATGTCAGATTCTCTAATACTCTTGCCAACCCACTCTTTGAGCGGCGGCACCTCATAGATGCCAAAGGCACCTGGCAAGTCAATATAGTCAAAGAGATTGTCAAGGCTGTAGCGCTCTGCCCATTTCTCCGCGATATCCTTATCAGGATAAATCACCTCGTCCGCACCGTTTCGAAGCAAAAATTTTGCCTGAATGTCTCTGGTCGCCTTGCTGACAACCCGCTTTGCCCCAAGTTCTTTCACAAGGCTTGTGATCTCAAGACTGCTCTGAAAATTCGTACCGATACACACAAATACTACATCAAAGTTCCTGACGCCAATGCTCTTTAACACTTCCTCGTTTGTACAATCCCCTATACGGGTGCTCGTCGCATATGGAACCATGTCCGCCAGCTTCTCCTCATCCTCATCCACAATCATGACATCGTGATCATGCTCCAAAAAATTCGCCGCCAGATGATGCCCGAACCGTCCCATTCCTATAATCAAAATTGATTTCATAGCTAAAACTCTCCTCTTTCCATTAAAAATACTTTTTCTTGTTTACATTTGTTCATTCCACAGTTCTTTTACAGTTCTCTCATTTACAATTCTTTACTCTATAATTCTTTATTCACAGTTCTCCTGTTCACAGTTCTGTACTCTACATTTTTTTACTCACAGTTCTTTGCTCTACAGTTCTTTACTCACAGTTCTGTACTCTACAGTTTTTTATTCACAGTTCTTTTCACAATTCTTTATTCACAGTTCTTTATTCTATGATTCTCTGATTACATTTTTTAGCCCACAATAATTTTTTCCTGTGGCTGACGCATCGGCGTCGAGGTGTTCTTCTGCGCAAACACCAGCGCAAAGGACAGACTGCCCAAACGTCCGCAATACATCAATACTATTATTATAACGCGTGCTATCATATTTAAATCCCTTGTGATGCCAACGGTCATGCCAACGGTTCCAATCGCAGAAAGCACTTCAAACAATACATCCTCAAAATTCAATAACGGTTGCAATGCCATAATAATAACAGTCGCTATAATCGTCAATGTCGCATTGATAATCACAACTGCATTTGCCTTCTTGACCACCTCATCGGTCAAACGCCTGCCAAACAGATTGATGTCCTCTTTATTGAGCACCATCGCTCCCGCATAAAATAACAGTACGATCATAGAGGTCGTCTTGACACCGCCCGCTGTGGAGCCAGGACTGCCGCCAATAAACATCATAACCATTGTTATTAATTTGCCGGAATTTGACAGTGCTGCCGTATCGACGGAGTTGAAGCCTGCTGTTCTTGGCGTGACAGCAGAAAACAATGCCCCCAGAACCTTCTCTAGCGGACTCATCCCCGCAAAGGCGGCATTATTTTCCGTGAGCAGAAACAATACTGTACCAACCACTGTCAACCAAAAGGTTACAGTGAGCACAATTTTACTGTGTAATAAATAACGCTTGAAATGCCACTTATTCCGCGCCACATCATCCCACACAATAAATCCGATGCCCCCCACAAGAATCAAAGAGACAATCACGAGATTGACCAGGATATCTCCCTCATAAGCGACCAGTGAAGAATATGCCTCCTCGGTGCCCATCAAATCAAAACCGCCATTACAAAACGCTGATACTGCATGAAACAGTGAGAAATAAATTCCCTTTAGCACACCAAATCGCGGTATGAAGCGAACTGCCAGCAGTACTGCACCTATAAGCTCAATACAAAGCGCCCCCTGTACAATCCTTTTGACCAATCGAACAACACCTGCTATTTCAAGTGTATTCACACTCTCCTGTAACTGCTCCCGCTCCTGCAAACCAATCCGCTTCTTGAGAATCACAGAAATGTATGCGCCAATGGTCATAAATCCCAGACCGCCAACCTGAATCAGACAAAGTATGACTAGCTGTCCAAATGTGGTCCAATTTTGGTACGTATCTGCGACGACAAGCCCTGTGACACAGGTCGCAGAAGTCGCCGTAAAAAGGGAATTGAACAAATTCCCATGACCAGACTTATTCGCGAAGGGAAGCGTTAACAGAAGCGTTCCTGTCAGAATGATCATTGCAAACCCAAATGCGATCAGTCTCGTGGTGGACTTTCTGGCTTTGGGCTGCTTATTACTAATTTCATATGCCATGATATTTTATCCTTTACCTTTATTTCCTTTATTTAACAAACCAAAGTTAATTATATCACTTTTGCCGTATAAAACAATAGTATTACCAAATAATGTAAAAGACCACTTGCATTTCGCAAGTGGCCGATATATAATCGAATTAGAAAGGGATTCGGAATAGATTTTCCGATTCCCCTCAGTTGAATATTGTTTAAAAAAACAGCATCTAACTTTGGGCGAGTGGGATGCTATTTCTTTTTATGTTCCTCTAAATAAGACAACGCCGAGAGAATTACTAATAAAAGCGTCAGCACTTCTACTGTATTCATCGGGCATCACCCTTCTTCGTAATACTAGAGGGCAATCCATTCAGAAAATCGCATCCATCTTCCTATTCAATTATATCTGTATATTATAACGAATGTTATACTATTGTTCAACTTAACTCGACAGCTTCCGACAGATATCATACTGGTACTCATCGATTCCCTTTTTCATATTGAGTGCTTCCTCAATATCATAATCGACGAAAGAACCATGCTTGTACGCTACGACTCTGTTGGACTTGCCATCACAGAGAATATCTGCTGCATATGCGCCCATAATGGATGCATAGAATCTGTCCTTACAGGTCGGATTGCCGCCGCGCTGCATGTAGCCAAGAATCGTCGCCCTTGTCTCAATTCCCGTCGCTGCCTCGATTCGTTTTGCCATGGATGTAGAGTGACCGATGCCCTCTGCATTGATGATGATATGATGCGTCTTTCCTTTCTTTCTGCTTCTGACAATATTGTTGATCAGCTCCTGCTCATCGTAATTGTATTTCTCGGGAAGAAGAATATCTTCCGCACCATTCGCAACGCCTGTCCAGAGTGCGATATACCCTGCGTGTCTGCCCATAACCTCAATGATCGAACACCGCTCATGAGAAGAAGAAGTATCTCTTACCTTATCAATCGCCTCCATCGCTGTATTGATCGCTGTATCGAAACCTATCGTATACTCCGTACACGCAATGTCGAGATCAATCGTACCTGGCACACCAACTGTATTAATGCCATGTCTGGCAAGTCCCTGCGCACCTCTGTATGAACCGTCACCGCCAATCACGACCAGTCCGTCAATCCCATGCTTATGGCAGATTTCAGTAGCCATCTGCTGTATATTTTCTTCCTTAAATTCAAGACATCTCGCCGTACCGAGAATCGTTCCGCCCTTCTGAATGATATCCGCCACGCTGAACGCTTCCATATCAATGATTTCCTCATTGATCAGCCCCATGTAGCCACGTTTGATTCCCTTCACCTTTACATTGTTTGTCAGAGCCTTCCTCACCACCGCACGGATTGCCGCGTTCATTCCTGGTGCATCCCCTCCGCTAGTCAATACACCTATCGTCTTGATTTCCCTAGACATCATTATACCTCCTATATTTCATTCCATTAAAATATGTTATATCGCAAACGCAGCCTATCGCTGTGTTTACCCGCACCGACTGCATACCGCAAAGCGGATAATTCCTTATGCGGTCGTTTGCATCGATTATGGCAGACAGCACCGTCTGCTATAAAACTTTGAAGTCCTATGCTTTCTATAATCAGTATTATCCGCGAAAGTATCCCCGCGTAATCATAAATATTTTAAACCTTTTTTTCATATATTACAATATTTATTGATAAATTTTTAACCATTTTTTGTGCTCAGCACACGACTTTCACATTTTCATCGCCAAACAAATCCCGAAGCCTGTCAAGCATAGCGCTGTCTGCCTTGATGTTTCGGTTGGGCGGCAGGGTCTTTTTTTGACGCGTTTCTTCTATATATATGTTGACTGTATCAATGCCCTCTGATTCGTAGATGGCATCAAACAGCGCGGACTCCTTGCCAAGATAGGTATTCATATCTTGGAACTTGAGCCACACCTTCCTTGGAATCTCATCAAATGCAGTGATGCGCTCACAGATTAATTTGCCGTCGCGCTCGTCCTCTACCTTCACTCTGCCTTCGACAAACACCTTATTTTCCTCCAATATTTTCGAGGAATATTTTTCATAGGCATTTGGGAACACGACAATCTCCACACTGCCCACCAAATCTTCCAGCGTGAGAAACGCCATGATCTTGTCCTGCTTGGTATATTTAATCTTTTTGTCCATGATCATGCCGCCGATCACTGCGCTTGCATTGTCCTCCACATGGGTCTGCCCAGTCTCCTCGTCCAGATGAAAGTCCGAGGTCTTTGCGGTGATACGCTTTTCCCACAAAGTCTGATATTCCTGCATTGGATGTCCGCTGACATAGAACCCCAGCACCTCCTTCTCAAAGCTGAGCAGAAGCTCCTTCTCGTACTCCCCGACATTGGGCAGCGGAATCTCAAGTTCTTTTTTGTCCTCCTCTGAGACAATGTCAAACAACGACATCTGCCCCGCTGTCACACCGCGCTTGCTGTGCACGACACTGTCAAGAATCTGCGCGTAGACGCTCATCAACTGCTTTCTGGTCGCGCCGAAGCTGTCAAACGCACCTGCTTTGATAAAATTCTCAATGGCGCGCTTATTGATTTCAATATTCTGTGTGCGCTCTATGAAATCCTTTAAATCCTGATACTTTCCATGGGCATTCCGCTCTGTTGTGATTTGGTCAATGACCGACTTACCGACGCTCTTAATCGCATTGAGCGCGTAACGAATCGCACCGTCTGAAACGGAAAATCCACATTCCCCTTCATTGATGTCCGGCGGCAGGATTTGTATTCCCATATTTTTGCAGACCATAATATACTCCGACACTTTGGCCGCATTATCAATCACCGACGTGAGCAGCGCCGCCATAAACTCCACTGGATAATAATATTTTAAATACGCGGTCTGATACGCGACCACCGCATAGCATGCCGCATGGGACTTGTTAAATGCATACTTTGCAAAATCCATCATCGTCCCATAAATGTGATCTGCCACTGTCTCTGAGATGCCGCAAGCCACACAGCCCGGCACACCCTCCTCGGCATTGCCATGCACAAAATTTTTGCGCTCCTGCTCCATGACATACGCCTTTTTCTTGCTCATCGCACGGCGCACCAAGTCGCTGCGCCCCAGCGTATATCCGCCAAGGTCGCGCACAATCTGCATAACCTGCTCCTGATAGACGATACAGCCATAGGTGGGCGCAAGAATCGGCTCTAGCTGCGGGCAGGCATAGGTGACTGCGCTGTGGTTATTTTTCCCGCGGATATATGCCGGGATAAAGTCCATCGGACCCGGGCGGTAGAGCGAGATGCCTGCGATCACATCCTCAAGATTCTGCGGCTTTAGCTCTTTCATAAAGTTCTTCATACCCTGACTTTCAAGCTGGAATACGCCGTCTGTCTTTCCCGTTCCGAGGGACATCAACACCTTTTTATCATCATAGTCAATGGCATCGACATCAATGTGCACGCCTGTTGTTTTCTCGACATTGTCCACCGCGTCCTTGATCACGGTCAGGGTGCGCAGGCCCAAGAAATCCATCTTTAATAATCCCAGCTCTTCGATCGTGGTCATGGTAAACTGTGTTGTGATGGCGCCGTCACTTCCGCGCGACAGTGGGACAAACTCGTCTGCGGGTTTTTGACAGATCACGACGCCCGCCGCATGCATGGAGGTATGGCGCGGCAGGCCCTCTAGTCTTTTGCACATATCAATCAAATACTGCACCTGCTCATCCTGTTTGTACATCGCCCGAAACTCCGGGTTCATCTCCAGCGCGCGCGTGATACTGACTGGCGCATTGTTTTCATTTGGTATCATCTTGGCAATCCCGTCCACATAATTATACGGAAGATCCAGTGCGCGCCCGACATCGCGGATCACACCCTTTGCCGCCATCGTACCGAAGGTCACAATCTGCACTACCTTGTCATGCCCGTATTTCTCACTCACATAGTCGATGACCTCCTGCCTGCGCTCATAGCAGAAATCAATATCAATATCGGGCATGGAGACTCGTTCGGGATTTAGAAAACGCTCAAACAGCAGGCTGTAGCGGATAGGGTCAATATTTGTAATATGAAGGCAGTACGATACGATGCTGCCTGCTGCCGAGCCGCGCCCCGGTCCCACTGGAATGTCATGCTCTCTCGCCCAGTTGATAAAATCCCAGACGATCAGAAAATAATCGACATAGCCCATATTCTGAATGACATTCAACTCATAGCCAAGCTTTTCCTTGATCGTTCCATTATCCTCAGGATAGCGCTCCTCTAAGCCATCTGCGCAGAGCTTGTTGAGATAACTCCATGAATCATATCCTGCTGGCACCTCGAATTTCGGCAGTTTTGTCACGCCAAATTCGATCTCGACATTGCAGCGGTCGGCAATCATCGCCGTATTGTCAATCGCCTGCTGCGCATAGGGAAACAGCCCGCGCATTTCCAGCTCACTCTTGACATAGTACTGTCCCCCTTCGTAGCGCATACGGTCCTCGTCAGAAACCTTTTTCGCGGTCTGGATACAAAGCAGGATATCATGCGATTTCTCGTCCTCCGCATAGGTATAGTGGATATCGTTCGTCGCCACAAGCGGTATATCCAACTCCTTACTCAATCGCAGCAGCGCCGTGTTGACTGTGCGCTGCGCGGGAATCCCATGATCTTGCAGCTCGAAAAAATAGTTGCCCTTGCCAAAACAGTTTTCGTATTTGAGCGCAGTCTTTTTTGCCTCCTCATACAGCCCTTTTGTGAGCAGTCTTGGTACCTCGCCCGCAAGGCACGCGGAGAGTGCAATAATTCCCTCATGAAACTGTTCAAGGACTTCCATGTCCACACGCGGCTTATAATAATATCCTTCCGTAAATCCCTTGCTCACAATTTTCATCAAATTGGCATAGCCCTCGTTATTCTCTGCCAGCAGCACCAAATGATGATAGCGCTCCTCCCCGCCGCCGACTTCCTTGTCAAAACGCGAATTGGGCGCGACATAAACCTCGCACCCGAGAATCGGCTTGACGCCGTTTGCCTTCGCTTCTTTATAGAAGTCAATCACGCCGTACATCACGCCGTGGTCTGTGATTGCCGCACTGTCCATGCCAAGCTCTTTGACGCGCTTGACATATTCTTTAATCTTGTTGGAGCCGTCAAGCAGACTGTACTCCGTATGCACATGCAAATGTGTAAATGCCATTGTTTCCTCCTTTTTTCAGATGTATTTTGTTTCGATCAGGTCGTTCTCACTTTGATATTGTTCTTCTGCGTCCTGCCTTGATATCCTGCTTTACAGCACCATCACCAGTGTTCCCGCGCCAATCAGGATACACCCAATCAGCGATTTGAAGCTCACCTGCTCACGCAGAAAGACAAATCCAAGCACCAGTGTGATGACGACACTCAGCTTATCAATCGGTACGACCTT
>CAJUII010000051.1:0-5018 GCA_910586405.1 uncultured Lachnospiraceae bacterium | reverse complement strand
CAAGCTCTCTATTGGTGAGGTATTCAAAGGATATTTCTTTTTCCTGCCATGCATTGATAGCAGCATAGCGAAAGCCATAGAAAATTCTCCCTTTTTCCCACAGGGGGCGGTGTATGGTTTACGGGCGCATTGTAAGCATTTATTTGATGTATTTCTCTAAAAACTGATATAAAACAACACATAATCCCATCGGCAAACCAAATAACACACCACCAATCAAAATTCCTATGATGAACTGATATACAGAAAAGGAATCTGACAAATAATAATATCTTAATCCGAAAAGTGAATTAACAAGAAAAAGTGTTCCAGTTATTAAGCCCGGAGAGATTTTTCTATCTTTGATTGTATAGAAAAAATGGTCGCCAAAATTGATGATTCCCCATATCAGAAATACGTCATATTCATTTTTCTTCTCTCTTTCGCCAACTCTTTCTCAAAATTTTCTTCCCATTTTTCCAGTGTTTCTAAAAGTAAAAATTGTTGTTCCAGTATCGTTCGTCCAAATAAAGGAATGTCCTTGTGCGTGGGTAGTTGCTCCATAATCTGCATTTTAGTAGTTTGGATACTTCTTTTAATATTTGCAATACAATCATTTGCAGAACTTTCATCAAGCAAAGCCATATTCACAAGAACGGCATTAAAATCTAAAAATACTCTTGTTTCAGCTAAAGAAAATTTAGTCATCAATTCTTTAAAAACTTCTTTTCCTTTTGGTGTTATTGTGTACACTGTTTTTTCGGGCATATGACCGTTTTTTACAGTTTCACTAATAACATATCCTTTGTTTTCGTATTGAACCACTTTCTTGTAAACTGTAAAAGAACCAATTTTTATCCACCTTGACAAGTTTCGGGATTCAATCTGTTTTTGTAGGTCATACGCACTTTTAGGGCTTTGGCATAATGAGCCTAAAATAATTAAATCAATCGTAGACATACTTCACCTCCATAGTTGTATTATCCAATACTGTATTGTACAGCACTTTTGAAATTTGTCAAGCATTACCAATATTTTAAAATCGTAAAAAGAAATATGAAATAATGTTTTTGATGCTATATGATAAAGTGAGCGTGATTTTGTTTTAGCTAGTATTGTGCGTAATATGTATAACTGGTGATCTTATAGAATTGTAGGTAATTCTGTTTGCAGAACCTTGGAAAGCTGCACTTGCGCTTTTCCATGTTCTGTGAATAGAGTTGTCCGTGATTCCATAACCAGTTATGCACATTTCCACTATATTTGTTTTTTGTCTTTGGTTCGCAATAGTGTAGCGCTGGCGGTCTGTCTCCTATTTTCGGTTGACTGCTTCTTTACTGTACATGAAGCTGTGTCATACCTAAATAATTGCTTTGCCAATCATATTTTTGTTACCCCTATTTGTATAAGAAGTGCCTCGTTGAATAAGATACTGCACTTGAAATACTCTTTCCCAGTATGCTAAACTAAAGTATATTTAATAAATGCGTTCCGATGGCAAAAATGTTTTTTGAACGCATTCAACCCCATCTTAACGCTCAGAAGCTTTTGCGCCCAACACTGCAAAAGACTTCTATTAATAAAGGAGGCGAATCAAACAATGCTGGCAAACAGACAACTACTGCTGCCGTTATGGCTTGCACACCCCGCACTCGAACGTTTCTCAGATAGCTGGAATACAGGTTCTGGCAAGGCTTACAGCATCAAATGGAATGAATGGTATCAGACACTTTCTAATGAGGAAACCGTACAATATCAGGAGCTGTTCCCTGAACCGCCGACGTGGAACGGCTTCTGGGAGGAACGCGACAACTGCACTTATTACACGCGCGGCGAGTTTCGCATAGCCTATTGGAAAAAAGACGGCGCTGCGAAATACACGTTAGAACAGATTCGGAAAGAATACCGAATGGGGAAACGGCTAAAATACTGTATGTTTTGGAAACCGCAGTCCGCTACAGACAATACGGTCCATAAAGGCTGCCTCAGTCAATGGCAGACTTCCCCCTTTGTCTGCGGCACTGAGCACTATTGTTGTATGGAACAGTATATGATGGCACAGAAAGCGCTTTTGTTCGATGACGAGGAGATACGGCAGAAAATTTTATCCAGCCAAAGCCCTCAAAGAATCAAAGCACTTGGCCAGAAAGTGAGAAACTTCAATGAAACTGTATGGAAGCAGGCAAAATTCGCAATTATTTTAAATGGAAACTACATGAAATTTACACAGAATCCCCAACTAAAAAATTTCCTGCTACAGACAGGAAATAAAATTTTAGTCGAGGCAAGCCCCTATGACGGCATCTGGGGGATTAAGATGGCAGAAACAGACAAAATGGCACAAAATCCGTTGAAATGGAACGGGTTCAACCTGCTTGGTTTTGCACTGATGGAGGTACGGGATGTGCTCAGTGAAGTGTGCAGAAATGAGCAGCTTGTCACACTAAACTAATACCGTGATCTCTTTGTAGAGCACTGTATGCCGTTCGTCCACGTTCAGGTTCACATGATAATGCCCGCAATACCAATGTTGATATTGAAGCGTTGCCTCAAGCTCATCAAAATACGCTGTCAGGATATCCTTACCGTATGCATTGCTCTCATGCGCGGTTTTCTCATCTGAACCTGCGGCAAGAACCGCCTCCAGCACGTCCTGTATTCTGCCTGACAGACAGTGCGATATGACATAATCAACCCGATTGCCTGCTTGGGTCAGATTTTTCCTGCCCTCCTGCATCTCTGTCTCCGATGGAAGCTCCTGCGCCCACCACGACACACCGCTGACGCGGTACGGCAGCCCGCGCTTGTTCGCCCGTTTTCTGTCCTTCGCGTAAGTGGGCGACATTCGGTCCAGAATCCCTCCCTGTACATCGTGTGTCGAAGCACCTCCAAATGTAAAAAACCGCTTTCCTTCCAGCTCAAAGATCTGTCCCCGTTCCAGCAAAATAATCTTGTCCTCAACGATGTGCCGCACTTTGCCCCCATGCCAAATAGAGACAGGATACGCAGCAATCATGTTATAGTTTTCATGATTGCCCTGCACCCACAATATAGTAAAGGGCAGCGCAGAGAGCCACTTTTTATAGTATGCAAACTCTCTGTCGTCCGCCCACAGCAATCCCATGTCACCACAGATAATAACAATATCCTTTTGCGTCAGTTCAAATGGAAGCTGCATTCTTCGTCTCCTCGAAAACCGCCCAAAATCCCCGTGGCAGTCGCCTGTCAGATAGATCATCTTGTACTCCAATCACAATTTTTGTTCTTTTCCTTGATCACCGTTCTGACGAGCTGCCATGCTATACTGCCGTCTCGCAGCAGGGGGAGCGTATTCTCAAATTTTACCCACTCGGCAGCGTCCACTTCACCGGACAATACAAACTCTTGTTTATCAACGACTGCCTGAAAGCCAAGCATCAGCATTTCCTTCTTTTCATAGGGATAACTTTTTATGTATTTTAGAGACTTTACGTGCAAACCAAGCTCCTCCGCAATTTCACGAACCACAGTCTCCTCCGCAGATTCCCCGATTTTCATGACGCCAGCGACACATACATGGTTTGTTGTCGAGACATAATTCTGGCGCAGCAGCGCAACTTCATCATACTCGTTGACAACTGCCGCAATGATGCTGGTCGTAAACAGATCCCACAGCGGAATCCTGCATTCTGCGCAGTATGGTATCATGCCCTCGTCACCGATTTGCCTCATCTCTGCCTTTTTCCCACAGTGGGGACAATAATTGAAATGCATATCAATCCCTCTTTTCAAACGAACCTATCACACTCAAACGAATCCTTGTTTGATTCAACAGTTATAGTATTATTACTTTGAAGTATATCATATCTGCCAAAGCATTACAATGAATAAAAACTTATCTTCACGACATACACATAAATCTTTTTCCATTCATATTCTGAAAATTATCTTATTAAAAAATCAGAACCTGCTCTATAAACTCTGCTGGATTCATACTTATCACAAAACGTTTCTTTTTCATGGACAAATTTGGTCGGAATATCTCCACTATTTTCAAAATGCTCAAACATCATAGGCTACTGATATAATACCACCGGATTTTGGCGCAAAAGATATAAAACTGTACGATAATGTTGATAAGCAAAAAAATTCATACTTGACAGCAATCTCCGAATACTCTATACTGTAGATAAAGAGATGGGTTTTTTGCCAAGTAAAATTTTATGATTCGAAAGGGTTGCTCGTTTCTTTTTTTATGTCCATAATGTCATAAAGATACATTTTTCCGTCTACATCATGCC
The DNA here is from genome assembly GCA_910586405.1 of uncultured Lachnospiraceae bacterium. Classification (GTDB taxonomy): domain Bacteria; phylum Bacillota; class Clostridia; order Lachnospirales; family Lachnospiraceae; genus COE1. The sequence goes on along the minus strand of CAJUII010000051.1, from coordinate 759 downwards.
GTATCAGCATGGAGGCATGAAACACATTATACCGCTCCACTTCCCCATTTTCATCATAGACTGGCAATGCAAAACGTGAATTATACCGATACCAGCCATTCGCAGCATTTCTGTTATGCTTTTCACCGGAATTTTCCCTGAAATGCTTTCCAGTCGCTATCTCCAACATCTCCGGTATCCCCTGTGATGCATTTGCCTTTGCTTTCGCATTTGCCCCTTTCAGCGAATATGTATACCGCGAACCAGTGTATTCATCTGGTAACTCTTTTCCAATATATACAATATCGTTTGTATCGGCAATTTCATAAAATTCACCGACATAGGTTTCAAGGTAATTTTTTACATCATCCCAATTTACAGATCTTTTTCCCTTGAATATAATATCGTTTATTAGTACAATTTTATTTCCCTTTAAGTCTGTTATTATATTTACATTTCTGTCCAAAATCATTCCCTCCGTCAAATTGTCTATTTCTATCGTCATTTGTCAGTCTTTACCGATTATAGCAGAAATGAGCTGACCTATCAATAAAATGACTTTTGTTTGCACGACATACGCATGAATCTTTTTTCCATCCATATTCTGAAAATTATCTTATTTAAAAATTCAGAACCTGCTCTATAAACTCTGCCGGATTCATACTTATCACAAATCGTTTCTTTTTCATGGACAAATTTGGTCGGAATATCTCCACCCAGTCATTCACATTTGCGAGTGTTGCAAAAAGCACAATCACAATAATATCTTTTAGTTTATGC
>CAJUII010000050.1:9068-23696 GCA_910586405.1 uncultured Lachnospiraceae bacterium | reverse complement strand
ATGCAAACGGAAAAAGCTATGAGATTCAGGGAATCAATGCGAAGTTTATTCCAGTGTGGTCAGACACGGAATTGAAGGTTCAGGTGACTGTACCCGATACAACTGCTGATGCAGGCGACGAAGTTACTTTATATATTGACTGGGATAAGTCCGATAATGCAGAAATTACGGAAATGACAAGGGCAAAAAGTCATGAGCAGGAGGACGGCAGCGGTTATGTCGCAGAGTTTACAGTACCCAGAGAATGTACAACAGCGATGAACTTTAGCATGGATGTTGTTGTATCGGACAATGGAGAATTGTATGCTTTTAATGACATGACAATGAATCAGGGAACAAGCAGTAAATACTATGCTTCTGCAATCACCAAGCCTTATATGACCATCGCCAAGGTTGGCAAGGACGTTATCAAGGTAGACGGAGAGCAGGAAGCAGCGTGGGAGCAGGCAAAAGAAGTACAGTTCCAGATTCGCACAGGCACCACACAGGCAGCGGCTTCCGCAAAGCTTTTGTGGGACGAGCAGTATCTGTATGTGCTTGCAACTGTGACGGACGCAGCACTGGATAAAACCTCCTCGCAAGTGCATGAGCGGGATTCTGTCGAAGTATTTATAGATGAAAACAATCACAAGTCAGATTCCTATGAGGCAGACGACAAGCAATATCGTATTGATTACGAAAATGAACAGAGCTATAATGGTGATAATTGTAATGCGGAGAATGTTGTCTCGAAAACTACAGTGACAGACAAAGGGTATCTGGTCGAAGCAGCATTTAAATGGACAGAGATTACGCCTGAGATCGGGAATAAGATCGGAATAGATCTGCAAATCAATGATGCGGAGAGCGGTAAGCGTATCGGCACTGTCAGTTGGTATGATGAGTCCGGACAGGGCTGGTCCTCACCGGGCGTATTTGGCAGTGCGACACTTGGCGATCTGATCAAGGCACCTGACCCGGAGAAGCCCGATGTAAAGGAAGTGTTAAACAGTCTGATCAGCGATTGCGAGTCTTTGAAGAAAGATGAGTATACAGATGAGAGCTGGATTCCATTTGCGAAGGCACTCGAGGATGCGAAAGCAGTACAGGGAAATGCTGATGCAGCGCAGGAAGATATACAAAAAGCAATAGATGCATTGAAGGCAGCTAAGGCAGGATTACAGAGACGCGGCGAGCCGGAACCGGTCAATAAAGATCAGCTGCGCGAACTGATTGGTAAGTGTGAAACACTGAGAAAAGATGAGTATACAAAGGCTAGTTGGGACATCTTTGCAAAAGCACTTGCAGATGCAAAGGCGGCGGCAGAGAATGAAGCAGCGACACAAGAGGAGATACAAAAAGCAGTTACCAATCTGGCAGAAGCATTAGAACAGCTTAAGGAAAGACAGGATTTATGGGCGTATGATATTGCTGACATTACCTATACAGGATATGCGATCAAACCGGAAGTGACCGTCTATTCTGGGAAAACACTGTTGAAACTGGGCAAAGATTATACTGTTACCTACAAGAATAATACAAAAGCATCGGTAAATGCTGAAGTGATCATCAAAGGAAAAGGGAACTATACAGGAAGCATTACCAAGGTATTTAAGATTGTTCCAAAGGATCTCGCATCGAAGGACATTACGATTTCTAATATTTTTGTCAGGGCGTCTAAGACCGGGAAGAGTATCACGCCAATGCCTGTAGTCATGAGAGATGGAAAAAAGCTGAATAAGAAGGAATACGGCGTAGGGACGATCAAGGACAAGGATGGGAAGACCATAGGTCAGATTACAGCCCCTGGCGTTTATACAGTGACAGTGAACGGTGTACAGGAAAATGGTTATACAGGAAGCAGAGAGATTCAGATGACGGTCCTTGGCAGTGATCAGATCTTGATGAGTGCGGTGAAGGTGTCAGGTATCAAAAACATGGAGTATACAGGCAGTAAGGTAGAGCCTAAATTTACAGTCAAGTATGGCAGCAAGACACTGACACTCAACCAGGATTATACTGTTCTTTGTGACAGCAAGGAAGTGGGTACAGCGACAGCGGTCATCAAGGGTATTGGTGAAAAATATGTCGGGGAGAAAGAAGTCACATTCAAGATTATAGGAACAGCGTTGAAAGCAAAAGATGTGACGCTTGAAAATGCTGCGGACAGTGTTTATACTGGAAAGGCGATCGAGCCAGATGTCAGGATTGCAGGTGCACGGCGAAACAAAGACTATGTGGTTTCATATGAAGATAATGTGAATGTTGGCACAGCGAGAGTCACTGTGAAAGGTATTGGCAGATATTCAGGCACAATCAAGAAAACATTCAAGATAGCGGCTTTTGATATCAAGGAGAATGCCGGCGGAAAACTAAAATACAATACAGCGATAAAAGTACCTTATATGAAAGGTGGCAGCACATTGGCTGAAGCTGATTTAAAGGCGGCTTTTGGCGGCGTAAATCTGATAGAGGGCGTTGACTATACGTTGAGCTACTCAGCGAACAAGAAGCTTGGAACCGCGTCAGTCAGAATCAAAGGCAAAGGCAACTTCAAGGGAACGACTGCACCGATCAGCTTTACCATTGAGAAGCAGAATCTTGCAAAACTCACAGATGTCACAGCAGCAGATGTACTCCAAAAGAAGGCAAAGAGTTATAACCGCGTCAATCCGGTACTGAGAGATTTTGACGGAAAGACTTTGAAAAAAGGAAAGGATTACACGATTACAGGTTACACAAAAGAGGATGGTACTACACTGATAACAGGCACACCCCAAGTAGGCGACATCATTCGCGTGAAGGTGGAGGGCAAAAACTGTTATACTGGAGTAAGCTATGCAGATTTTCGGATTATCGAGAATAACAGAAATATTGCCAAGGCAAAGATTAAGGTAGAGCCGCAGGTTTATACCGGTAAAGAAATCACGTTGTCAGAAGTCGATCCGATTACAGGAAAGCGGCAAATTCTGGTGACAATGAAGATAAACGGTGTGACCATGACGCTAAAGGAAGGAAAAGATTATGAGATTGTAAAGACCAGCTCTATAAGAAATATCAATAAGGGAACTGGAAAGCTGACAATCCGAGGGATTCATGGATTTGGCGGAACAAAGACAGTATCCTTTAAAATCAAAGCAAAAGATCTTGACCATGTTGTGTGGTATGACAGCCTATTTAGCAAGACAATGTCATGGTTTCATAAGAACTAACAGAAGAATTAATATAAACAAAGTCCTCTCGCAGAGAGGGCTTTGTTTATGTACACCTTTGGTTTTCAGGGAAATTTAAACGCATATCAATAGTATAGTCCTATGAGGAGACACTGTCAATCAGCCATGCTGGCATGAACTTTTATCTGGTAAATTCGCAGAATAAATGTTAAAATAGGCAGTATCAAGACGGAACTGGAGGAGGAGTATATGCTGGATTTGGAAATAAAAGAATATCTTTCAAAAGTTGGTATCCGCAGACTTCATGCGCTGGACACGGCACTCATTGAAGCCTTTGGACAAGACGAGGGGGAGAGGCACATAGAACGGCTGACATATCTGTATGACCAGTCAGAAAAACGGTTAGTCTATGGGGAAGATGGAATATCCTTTCTTCACCGTCAGGAGGAGATTGTCGATTACCTGAATCAAAGCTTGCAGATGAGCCTGCTTGCAGCATCGTTTTATGACCACGTGTTTTTCAAAAGAGTTCTGGAGTATCTTGTTAAGTATGACTCGTTTTGCGCGGGAGAGCTTGTGGATATTGGCTGTGGCAATGGGATACTGACCTGCTTTCTCGCACTGCGTCATCCCGAAGCGGTGGTCACAGGAATCGAACTTTCGCAAAATGCAGTCTTGGCGGCAAGCGAGCTTGCCGCGCGCCTTCAAGTGGACAATGTGCAGTTTTACAGCGCAGACAGGCTGCGGCAAAAGAGCTGTGACACGCTGTTTTCGTGCCGTACAGTGCATGAAAATGTCATATGGAGAGCGCTCTGCGAAGAGCCAGAACCGGCATCGCTGTCCGTCGAGGAACACACCAGACGGCATAGCGCATATGCAACAGAGCTTGCGGCGTACATCAAGCCCAAAGGATATTTTATCAGTGTAGAGCGCTATGAGGAGGGCAACGCTTACACCGGCCTGCTTCGCGCATTCGAGCGCGCGGGACTTTGTCAGATCAGGGGGACACATATGCAGTTTTCCTGCAAAAATGGAGAGAATACGGCAGTGTTTCAGGCGATGATTTTTCAGAAAACAGGCGTGTAGCAGTGCCGGACGTGGACGGCGCTGGCGGCATGTTCCTTTCCATGTCTGTGCGCAGAACCTGTGCAGAAAAAGAAAAGAGGTGCAGTATGGACAGCAAACCATTACCGGTAGGGATTGATAATTTTGAGCATTTAATAACAAGGGGATATTACTTTATAGATAAGACATGCTTTATCAAAGAGCTGTTGGACAAAAAGGGAAGTGTCAATTTATTTACGCGCCCGCGCCGCTTTGGAAAAACGCTGAATATGAGTATGCTTCAGTATTTCTTTGAAGATATGCGCACGGACGATGGCACGAAAAAAGACAACACGTATCTTTTTGAGAATATGAAAATTATGGAGGCGGGTGAGGAGTATCTTGCGCATATGGGAAGCTATCCTGTGATCAATCTGACATTGAAGGATGCCAAGCAGCCTGATTTCACACTTGCATATGAGGTGCTCAAGTGGCAGATTGCGGACGAGTATGCAAGACACCAATACATTTTGCAGGATGAGCGGCTTGCTGCGGAGCGGGACACCTATATGGAGATTCGGATGCGCAGGGCAGACCGCAGCGCATACAATAATTCCATCAAATTCCTGTCACAGTGCTTGCAAAAATATTACGGCAAAAAAGTGATTATCCTGATTGATGAATACGATGTGCCGCTTGAGAATGCGTTTACCCAGAATTTCTATAATGAAATGACAGGGTTTATCCGCTCTTTGTTTGAGTCTGCCTTAAAAACAAACAGCAGTTTGGAATTTGCTGTGATAACAGGGTGCCTTAGAATTTCAAAGGAGAGTATTTTTACCGGACTGAATAATCTTGAAGTGATATCCATTCTTGACTGGAATTATGGGGAGTATTTCGGATTTACAGAACAAGAAGTCCGTAAACTTTGCAATGACTATGAACTGGGGCAAAAATATGATCTAATTAAAGAATGGTATAATGGATATATATTCGGAAATACCAAGGTCTATAATCCGTGGAGTGTTATCCAGTATGTGAAGGCATTGACAACGCATGAGGAGGAGTTCCCGCGGTCATACTGGGCCAATACATCCTCGAATACCGTAGTGCGCAGGCTGATTGAACTGGCGGATGACAGCGTAAAGAGTGAACTGGAAAATCTGATTGACGGAGGCACGGTGGAGAAGCCTGTCCATGAGGACATCACTTACAGCGAAGTGTATGAGCGCATGGAGAATCTGTGGAATTTTATGTTTTTTACCGGATATTTCAAGAAAACAGGCGAGCGGATGGGAGAGGATGATATGCGTTATCTGACGCTTGCGATACCCAATCGGGAAGTGCGCTATATTTTTCGTGAAAAGATTATGGCATGGTTTGAGCACAAAATGAAAACGCGGGACTTGACCCGGCTGCACACGGCATTTGTCAATAAGGATACCCAGACGCTAGAGGAAGAACTGACGGCGGTTTTATACGAAACGATCAGTTCTTTTGATGAGAGTGAAAATTATTATCACGGGCTGGTGGCGGGATTGCTGTCGGGAATGAAAGGATACCGCACAAAATCCAACAGGGAGACGGGAAAGGGCAGGTGTGATCTGTTCGTCAAACCCATCTCACGCCGCAAGGAGGCTTTTATCGTAGAATTTAAAACCACGAAAAAGATCAAGGAGCTTGAGCCAAAAGCCAAGGAGGCGCTGCAACAGATCGAGGACAGAAAATACAGTTTAGAACTAGCAGATGACGGATACGATATTGTGGGGAATTATGGGATTTCATTCTGCGGAAAGGACTGTTGTGTCATGTTCCGGGCGGGGACGACGCCGTGACAGGGGATTGAACGAAGTCAGAACTTCACAAAGAGGTTCTGGCTTTCTTTTTTTGGTCATGAATCTGACATTTTTGCTATGAATCTGATTTTACTTTGATCAAGAATGCGATATGCTCAATCAGGAAGGAACAGGGGGTATTGGGGACATCGAAAGAATGGAGGAAAAATATGCAGCCAGAAACAATTGTATCGACAAATCAGATCGCACTTGATCACGGAAACGAGATTTTCACACTCAATCATCCAGACAACTACACATATCTGTATTTTCCGATTGCCGGAGAGCAGGGGATTAAGTCCAGTGTAACGCCAAGTTTTGGGGGCGACAGCAAATTAGATCAAAATACATTTCTGCTTGAGCCAGTGAGCAGCGAAAATCTTCACAACAATAAATCGTCCAGAAATTTTTGGTGCTGTGTTGAAGGCGTGGGCGCATGGTCTGCGACAGGCATGTCAGCGGAGGCGGAGTGTGACAAATATACAGCGCGTCAGGACGAATGCAGCATGGAGGCAGGTTTCATGTGGCAGACTGTGACCAGAAAGTCTTCCAGATACCAGCTCAAATCGACTGTCACAAGTTTTGTGCCTGTTGACCACAATGTAGAGCTTCTGCATGTTGTCATTGAGAACACAGCAGAGCACACACAGCAAATAACACCAATTGCAGCAATTCCAATCTATGGGAGAAGTGCGGACAATATACGGGATCACCGCCACGTAACTTCGCTTTTGCACCAGATCACAGTGACAGGGCAGGGCGTGGAGGTGAAACCCAAACTATCCTTTGATGAGAGAGGGCATCAAAAGAATGAGGTGACATATTTTGTGTACGGCGTAACAGGCAATGGTGAGACGCCGGAACAGTTTTTCCCAGTCACAGAGGATTTTATCGGGGAAGGCGGAAGCCTGACTGCGCCGCTGGCTGTAAAGAACAATGCAGAGGGCGCAGAGGCAGGCATACAGATTGACGGAAAAGAGGCGCTGGGCGGTCTGAAATTTCGCAGTGTGGCGCTTGAAAAAGGCGGGACGGTGTCATACACCATCATCATCGGCGCTGCGGCGGCAGCAGCAATGGAGGAGATGCGGAAGGTGGCTTTCGCCTATGACAGCACAGACAAGGTGCGCGATGCCATACACAAAACAAACGATTATTGGCAGGAGAAAGTCAATGTTTGGTTCCAGACTGGAAATAAGACAGCGGACAGCTATCTGCGGTGGATTTGTTTCCAGCCGATTCTGCGGCGTCTGTATGGGTGTTCTTTTCTTCCGCATCACGACTATGGCAAGGGCGGCAGGGGATGGCGGGACCTCTGGCAGGACTGCCTGTCGCTGCTGTTCATGAATCCCGACGGTGTGCGTCAGATGATAGTTGATAACTATGGCGGTGTCAGAATGGATGGGACGAACGCCACGATTATCGGCGAGAAGCAGGGCGTGTTCAAGGCGGATCGAAACAGCATTACGCGCGTCTGGATGGATCACGGGTTCTGGCCGTTTCTGACAACAAAGCTCTATATAGACCAGACAGGGGACATTCAAATTCTTGACGAGAAAGTACCGTATTTTAAAGACCGTCAGGTACACAGAGGGCAGGCGGCTGACAGTGAGTGGAACGAGGATTACGGTATGCAGCAGAGAACACAGGAAGGTTCCATTTATACCGGAAGCATTTTAGAGCACATTCTGTTGCAGCAGTTGTGTGCATTTTATGAGGTGGGTGCGCATAACCAGATTTGCCTGCGCAATGCAGACTGGAACGATGCGCTTGACATGGCGCCGGACAGAGGAGAGAGCGTGGCGTTTACAAGCGCTTATGCATACAATCTCAGAGAGCTTGCAGCGTATCTTGAGAAATACGAATCCGCTACAAAAACTGCGCAGTTGGAGTTGGCTGAGGATATTAACATCCTTCTTGCAGGCGAGGTGCACAACTATGATGAAATCGAGTGGAAGCGGGCAGTCTTGCGGCAGTATACATGCACCTGCACACATCATATTTCTGGCAGGACAGTACAGGTAACTGTCTCAGAGCTGGCACAGAAGCTCAGGGATATGGCGGCGTGGATGATGGAGAATATCCGCCGCAAGGAGTGGGTGACGGACGCGGAAGGAAACGGATGGTTCAACGGCTACTATGACAACAATGGAAATCAGGTGGAGGGCGTGCACGGCGGCAATGTGCGCATGATGCTCACCAGTCAGGTATTCTCTATTATGAGCGGAACGGCTGACGCGGAAATGACGGCAAAAATCTGCCGGAGTGCGGACAGGTATCTCTATCGGGAGAACATTGGCGGCTACCGGCTGAACACAAAGTTTGACGAGGATAAATTTGATCTTGGCAGGATGTTTGGATTTGCGTATGGCGAAAAAGAAAATGGGGCTGTGTTTTCCCATATGACTGTCATGTACGCCAATGCACTGTACCAGCGCGGCTTTGTCAAGGAGGGATACAAGGCGCTCAACACCCTGCTGGCAACGGCGATGGATTTCGGTACAAGCAAAATTTATCCCGGTGTGCCAGAGTACTTTGATGCCGATGGGCGCGGAATGTATCATTACCTGACAGGGGCGGCAAGCTGGTTTATGCTGACCATGATTACGCAGGTGTATGGCGTCAGGGGAGATCTGGGGAATCTGGTGCTTGCGCCGAAGCTGATGTCCGAGCAGTTTGATGCGGACGGAAATGCTTCCGTTCAACTGAACTTCCTGAAAAAGACATTCTTAATCCGCTATCACAATCCGAAAAAGCTGTCCTATGGGGCATATCAGATTGAGCAGGCTTGGTGCGGGGACAGGAAATTGCAAAAAATGACACAAATGTCAGATATGGTATGCATGGAAAAGCAAGCAATCGAAGCGCTTGACAGCACTGTGCATGTGATTGATGTGACGCTTGGTTCGATTGCATAATCTGTTTGTAAAGGACGCAGATGGACGAAATAAATTCGTAAAGGCAAAAGGAGAAAAAGAAAAATGCAATATGGTTATTTTGATGATGAGAAAAGAGAGTATGTGATTACCAGACCTGACACGCCTGCGCCGTGGGCGAACTATCTTGGCTCCCCGGAGTACGGCGCGGTGATCTCCAACAATGCGGGTGGTTACAGCTTTGCGAAATCAGGGGCTAACGGCAGGATTCTGCGTTATGTGTTCAATGGCTTTGACCAGCCGGGACGCTATATTTACATACGCGACAATGACAGCAAGGATTACTGGTCGGCTTCATGGCAGCCTGTCGGCAAAGATTTGGATTCCTACCAGAGCAAATGCTGCCATGGAACAGCATACACAAGAATGGAGGCGGACTACAGCGGCATTCATTCGGAGGCGCTTTACTATGTGCCGCTCGGCAAGTCCTACGAGGTCTGGAATTTGAAGATCACAAACAACACCGATGCGCCAAGGAATCTGAACATCACAGGATATGCAGAGTTTACAAACAACAATAATTATGAACAGGATCAAGTCAATCTCCAGTATTCCATGTTCATCACAAGAACCGCCTTTGAGAAGGACCGCATCCGCCAGACAATACACGGCAATCTGGACGGTCTTGAGGATGGAAAGGAGGTTGACAACAAGCTCGCAATCGATCGTTTCTTTGGTCTGGCAGGAGCGCAGGTGGCTTCCTACTGTGGAGACAGGGAGAAATTTATCGGACGCTATCATGGCTATGGAAATCCTGTAGGTGTTCTGAACGGAGATCTTGGCGGGGAATTAAGTTACAATGAAAACGGCTGCGGCGCGCTTGCCACTACACTGACACTTGCGGCGGGTGAGACGAAGGAAATTGCCTTTGTACTTGGCATGAAGTACAAAGATGAGGCGGACAGAATTATGAAAAATTATGAGAATCCGTCACAGACCTGCGCACGGGAGTTGGAAGAGCTTGTCACATACTGGCATGAAAAACTGTCTCATTTTCAGGTAAAAACGCCCAGTCCGGCATTTGATACCATGATAAATACATGGAATGCCTACAACTGTTTTATGACCTTTATCTGGTCGCGCGCCGCTTCTTTTATCTACTGTGGTCTCCGAAATGGATACGGCTATCGCGATACTGTGCAGGACATTCAGGGAATCATTCATCTGGCGCCGGAGATGGCGGTTGAGAAAATTCGCTTTATGCTCTCGGCGCAGGTTGACAACGGCGGCGGACTCCCGCTTGTGAAGTTTACGCACAATCCCGGACATGAGGACACGCCGGACGACGCGTCCTATGTACAGGAGACAGGACATCCCGCATACAGGGCAGACGACGCACTCTGGCTGTTTCCTACCGTTTACAAATATGTGTCAGAATCAGGAAACATGGCATTTATCGACGAGGTGATTCCATTTGCCAACAAGGATGAGGCAACGGTGTATGAGCACTTAAAGCGCGCCGTGGACTTTTCGATGAAGCATCTGGGGCCGCATGGTCTGCCGGCAGGACTTTACGCGGATTGGAATGACTGTTTGAGGCTGGGAAAGGAAGGCGAATCTTCCTTTGTGGCATTACAATATTTCTATGCAATGACAATCTTAAAGAAGTTTGCCGTGTATAAGAAGGATGATGCCTATATCGCCTTTCTGGATGAAAAACAAAAGGAACTTGGAGAGCGCATTCAAAAACTCTGTTGGAATGAGGACAGGTTTATCAGAGGCTTTACAGAGAGCGGCGAGGTGATTGGAAAGCGGACGGACAAGGAGGCAAATATGTGGCTCAATCCTCAGAGCTGGGCAGTGATCAGCGGCCTTGCCACGGCTGAGCAGGCGGACAAAGCGCTTGACATGGTATATGAGCGGCTGAATACAGAATATGGCGCTGTGCTGATGGACCCGCCGTATCATTTGGAGGCTTTTGACGGTGCGCTTGCAGTGATTTACAATGCGGGCGTCAAGGAAAATTCCGGTATTTTCTCGCAGTCGCAGGGATGGATTATTCTTGCAGAGGCGCTTTGCGGACACGGTGAGCGGGCATTTGCCTATTTTCAAGAAAACGCGCCGTCCGCCCAGAATGACAGGGCGGAGATTCGCAAGCTGGAGCCATACTGCTATGGACAGTTCACAGAAGGCAAGGCAAGCCCGCACTTTGGGCGCTCACATGTGCACTGGCTGACAGGCACAGCGTCCACTGTCATGGTGGGATGCGTGGAGGGAATCCTCGGAATGCGGCCTGATTTTCACGGACTCAAAATCGCGCCTTCCATACCGAAAGCGTGGGACGGATTTGAGATTGACAAGGATTTTCGGGGCGTGCATCTCCATATCACAGTGAAAAATCCCGGTCATGTGGAGTCTGGCTGCAAATCGCTGCGGGTAAACGGTCAGTTGATGGAAGAAAATTATATTCCGGCAGAGCTTCTTGCGAAAGAAAATGAAGTGGAGCTTGTGATGTCGTAAATATTTATATTTTAAATAGAAGAAACGTGACAGCATGTTTACGGTGCAGTCACGTTTTTCTTTCTGTACAGGCAGTTTGGTGTCTGATTCACCATGTCTGGTGGTAATGTCTGTCGCGGTATTTTTTGGGGGTGAGTCCGACGTATTTTTCAAACGTTTGAATAAAATGACTCTGCGAGGAGAACGCAAGGTAATTGGCAATGTCAATCAGACTATAGTCGGAGTATCGGAGAAGGTTTTCTGCCTTCTCTATTTTTTTCTCGCGGATATAGTCGCTGATGGAAATGCCGAGATTCTGTTTAAAGAGACGCGACAGGTAGCTTGGCGACAGCGTTGTGTACACGGCAAGCTCATTGATGGTAATGCGCTCGTTAATATGGCTGTAGATATAGTCTGTACACTGCACAATCGGTTTTGAGATGATGGCGTTTTTTTGAAGTACAAGCATTTTTCCGGTGAAATCAAGTACCATGTCCCGGTGCAGTTCTGCGATGGTTTCGATGTTGGTGCACGAATCCATCTTTAGGATGTAAAAGTCGCTGAGCCGGTAAGCCTGCTCTAACTCAAGTCCGCCCTCGACACAGTGGCGTGTCAGCAGCGCGGCAGTGACAACAAAATGATATTTTAGATTGGTCAGCGCATTTTTAGACAGCACGCCCATACCTTTTGGATTGGTGAAGTCTCCCTGATTTAGATTTTTTCTGACAAATTCCATATCACCGTTCTTCACGGCGGAATAAAAGGAATATTCTTCCTCCATTGGACGGTGATAGGTTTCGGATTCGCTGTCTGACAGCTCGCGTTTATACCATTCGTTTCGCAGATTGTTCATATGTATACACTCCCTATGACAAAATTTAATCAATTTTACTTTATTTTTTAAGATTATTATAATTATGTCATGATTTTGATATTTTTACAACTAATTTTATATTGGTTTATTGGGCAGTATGCTATAATCCTTCTTGTAAGTTCAAAGTAACTGTAAATTTGCATAGTAAAACACAAAGGGAGGACTTTAAAATGAAGAAAAAAATAATCAGCAGTTTATTGGCGGCTTCCATGATCATGACAGCGCTCACTGGGTGCGGCGGCACGGACAGCGGCAATAACAATGCAACGCAGGACAATGCAACGACAGTGAATAATGACAGCGTGGATAATGCAGACAACGCACAGGAGCCTGCTGACGCGGCACCGGAGGGCGATGACGCAGCGCCGTCCAATGAGGGCAAGGTGATCAATGTCTACAGCTTCAATGATGAGCTTCGCAAACGTATCACAGCGGTTTATCCGGAGATTGTGGACACGTCAGACGACGGCACGACCTCCAGCTTAAAGGACGGCACAGAGATCCACTGGATCATCAATCCGAATCAGGATGGCGTTTATCAGGATAAACTGGATGAGGCGCTCAACAATCAGCTGACGGCAGCGGATGATGATAAGGTGGACATCTTTGCAGCGGAGATAGACTATGTGGTCAAGTACACAGATGCGGATATTGATGCGGCGATGCCGCTCGAAGCGCTGGGAATCAACCCGGAGATCGATCTGGCAGACCAGTTTGACTTTACCAAGACCGTTGCGAGCGACCAGAATGGTGTCATGAGAGCTTCTACATGGCAGGCATGTCCGGGCGTACTGGTATACCGCCGCGATATTGCCAATGAGGTGTTTGGAACCGATGATCCCGAAGTGATTGGCGAAAAGACCAAAGACTGGGATGCCATGAAGGCGACTGCGGAGGAGCTCAAGGCAAAGGGATACTATACATTCTCATGCTATACAGATACATTCCGCACCTATAGCAACAATATTTCAGAGCCATGGGTGGCGCCGGGCGAGACCACAATCAAGGTTGATCAGAAGATTATCGACTGGGTAACGGATTCTAAGGAGTGGAAGGATGCAGGCTATTTCGATCCCGCTGTAAAGGGACAGTGGAATGCAGACTGGTTTACAGCGATGAGCTCCAGCTCCAAAGTATTTGCATTCCTGTTCCCGGCATGGGGAATTGACACGCAGTTAAAGCCAAACTGGGACGGCGAGAACGGGGCATGGGCAGTGACCAATGCGCCGCTGTCATACAACTGGGGCGGTACTTTCGTGCTCGCGGCAGAGGGTACAGACAATCCGGGCCATGTGAAGGATATCCTTCTTGCGCTCACGGCGGACGCTGACAATTTGAAAATGATTTCAAAGGAGTATGCAGACTTTACCAATACCAAGACACTTATGGAAGCAGCCAAGACAGACAATTCATTTGCATCGGATTTCCTCGGCGGGCAGAATCCGTATACATATTTTACACCAGGTGCAGATGCAATCGAGATGGCGCCGCTGTCCGCGTATGATCAGGGCTGCGTGGAGTTGATTCAAAATGCGTTTGGCGATTATTTGCAGGGTCAGATCGACTATGACAAGGCAAAACAGAATTTTGAGACAGCCGTTAGAGAGCGCTATCCAGAAATCTCAGAGATTCAGTGGCCGGAATAAATCAGAGAATCCATAAATCATTGACTGCGGTGCATCGAAGCACCGCAGTGTTCAGAAGAGGGGGAATGGTGGCTTATGAAACAAAAACGTAAAAAGATTGATTATTCGAAATGGGGGTACATCTTCATCCTTCCATTTTTTCTAAGTTTCTTTATTTTTTCGCTCATCCCGCTGGTAGATACGATTCGGTACAGCTTTTTTGAATATTATCGTTCCGGTCTCAAGCAAATTGGCCCTAATTTTGTCGGGATGGAAAATTATGCCAGTCTGCTGAAATCAGATATGTTAAAATATGCGTGGAATACCTTAATCCTGTGGCTCATCGGTTTTGTCCCGCAGATTGTGATCGCGCTGCTGCTCGCTTCATGGTTTGTCGATGCCCGGCTGAAAATCCGCGGACAGCAATTCTTTAAGGTTGTCATTTACCTGCCGAACTTAATTATGGCGTCTGCGTTTGCGATGCTGTTCTTTACCTTATTTTCCAACAAAGGTCCTATCAATTCGATCTTGCTGTCCATGGGTCTGACGGATACACCAATTGATTTTATGGGAACCGTATTCGGAACGAGAACGCTGATTGGCGTGATGAATTTCCTCATGTGGTTTGGCAATACGACAATCATGCTGATGGCTGCGATCATGGGCATCAGCCCGGACATCTTTGAGGCGTCTGAGATTGACGGCTGCAACAGTATACAAAGGTTT
>CAJUII010000050.1:0-9058 GCA_910586405.1 uncultured Lachnospiraceae bacterium | reverse complement strand
CGATTCTTGCCTATACACTGATTACTTCTATCATCGGCGGTCTCCAGATGTTCGACGTGCCTCAGATTCTGACAAATGGTCAGGGAAGCCCGGACCGTACTTCAACGACCTTGATTATGTTCCTCAACAACCATTTAAAGAGCAAAAACTATGGTATGGCGGGTGCGCTGTCTGTTTACCTGTTCATTGTGAGCGGCATTCTGTGCTTTATCGTATACCGCATCACGAACGATGAAGATCCGGACGGTTCTAAGGCTGCTGCGAAAAAGAGAAAAAAGGCAGAGAGGAGATAAGAGAATGAAATCAAAGGGATATAATTGTTTTCGTGTTATTTTTGCACATGTACTGCTCGTCATACTGTCATTGATGTGTCTGTTTTTCTTCTACATTCTGCTTGTCAATGCGACGCGTTCCCATGCAGATTTGCAGAGAGGCTTCTCTGCGCTGCCCGGCGGACACCTGCTGACAAATTTTCAGAATGTGGCAAATGACGGAACCTTTCCGATGGTGCGCGGTATCATCAACAGTCTGATTGTCTCGGGCAGTTCTGCGGCAATCTGCACTTATTTTTCCGCGCTGACTGCGTACGGACTCTACGCATACGACTTTAAATTAAAGAAAGTCGCGTTTACGTTCATTATGGCAATCTTGGTGATGCCGACGCAGGTTACAGCAATGGGCTTTCTTCGACTGATTACCGGCATGGGCATGAATGATTCTCTGCTTCCGCTGATTATTCCGTCTATTGCATCGCCCTCTGTATTTTATTTCATGTACAGTTATCTGCAGTCGTCTCTGCCGCTCTCACTGGTTGAGGCAGCCAGAATCGACGGCTCTAAGGAGTTTCGTACCTTTAATCAGATTGTCCTTCCGATCATGAAGCCGGCGATGGCCGTGCAGGCAATCTTTACCTTCGTAGGTTCGTGGAACAATTATTTCGTTCCTGCGCTGGTGATTCAGTCGAAGGAGAAAATGACGGTGCCAATCCTGATCGCACTCCTTCGTGGAGCGGATTACATGAACCGTGATATGGGCAAAATATACATGATGATCATGGTGGCAATCGTTCCGATTGTTCTTGTTTATCTGATTCTTTCAAAGTATATCATTGCAGGTGTGACGCTTGGCGGTGTCAAGGGTTGATTCGTACCCCAACGGCTTTGGCTGTTGGGGTATCTTCAAACAATAGGAGGTGCGTGGTTTTGAGACAAAAGTATCATTGTCTGATTTTGGCCGCGGCTTTGACTGCCCTTGTTGGAAACGGCTGTCGGGCGCAGGATACAGGAGACGATGTCAGAATCTACTATTCTGCGATAGAGGACGGCGACTATTATGAGGGATGGGCACTGCAGCTGCAAGAGCAGGCGGCAGCACATGGCGCCGCGTTTGAGGCAGGGTATGCACAAAATTCTGTGGAGACACAGGACGCCCAGATCAAGAGCGCTGTGGTGAGTGGCTGTGATGTGTTATTGTGCGGACCGGTTTCGCCGGATACGGTGACGGAGATCAAGGCGGCAGCCGGAGACACGCCGATTGTATTTATCAACAATGCGCCAAAGGACCGCGCATTGGAGAAGGATCGCTATATTTACGTAGCGTCAGATGAGTATATGGCAGGGCAGTATCAGGCGGAATATATACTGGAAAAGTTTGGACAGAAGGAAGAAATTAACGTGGTGCTGCTCAAAGGCCCAAAAGATGCATCGGGCGCGGCAGGCAGGACAAAAGGACTCAAACAGACCCTGAAAGCCAGCGGAAAGACGATTCATTATGTCTTTGAGGACTATGCCGACTGGAATCAGGATAAGGCGCAGGAGTTGACGGCGATGTTTTTAAAGACAGGACAGCCTGTTGACTGTGTGGCGGCGAACAATGACGATATGGCGCTCGGCAGTCTGTCCGCTTTCGAGCAGGCGGGACGCAGTACAGAGTCTGTATTGTTTCTGGGTGTGGATGCCTCTGCGGGCGGCTGCCAGGCGATTGCGGAGGGGCGAATGGATTTCACCGTCTATCAGCCGACTGCGGCACAGATTAGCGCTGCGGTGGAGGCGGCGGACAGACTGGCTTCCGGCAGGTCCGTCGCAGATCTGGAGGGGGCATCGGCAGACGGAAAATATATATTGATACCTTTTGAGAGAGTGGATAGCCAGAATGTGACACAGTATCAATAATCTGGTGAGAAAGCGTGGGGAACAGGTTATGACAGAAAAGACGAAATTTATATCCATCAAAGTAAAGCTGCTTGGAATTATTCTGCCCGTGATGATTCTTATTATGACAGTGCTCACAGGGCTGTTCTATTATGTATCAAAGACTGTGATACAGTCAGATGCGCATAACCTCCTGCAGACCTCCGTGGAGAGTCAGGCTGCTGAGATGGAGGCATGGCTGAACCAGAACCTTGTGTCTGCCAGCCTTGCCAAACAGGCAGTGGAGCAGATGGGGTTTGACGACAAACAGCTGCAGGACTTTCTGGATTCCTATTACAACTATGACAGCAACTATTCCGAGGGCTTCTATATCGCAGGTACGGACGGAACACTCCTTCGGGCAAATCCTGTGAGGGCTGTTGAGTTGAGGGAACCGGACGCGGAAGGCAATTATCTCAATAACGGCAGCTTTGCGGTGAAGGAGAGCCTGACAGACGATAAGGACTGGATATTTCTGCTGGCGCTGGAGGGACAGGCAGAAGCGCAGCTTGAGGAGAATGAGGTGTTCATCGACATTGCCAATGAGGGAACCGTGGATTACAGCGTGCAGTTTGTGCAGCCCAATGTTCCGTTGAAAAAGGATGCCGTGTACACTGTCCGTTTTGACGCGAGTGCGGAGGAGGACAGAACGATCAAGGTCAGCGTCACAGCGCCGGACAGGGATTATAAGCGCTATCTTGAGGATACCGTTGTCAGCCTGACCACCGAACGGCAGACATATTCCTATGAGTTTACCATGACGGATTATGATGATGCGAACGCACGGATGGAGTTTAATCTTGGCGCCGCCGGGTCCACAGCGGGTGTAACAATCAGCAATGTGTCAATTGTCATGAGCGCGCCGCCCGCTACAGAGAAGGAGGAGGACACAATCGGGACGGAGGTGACGCAGACAGCGTGGTTTCGCGACGCCCTGACCCGGGTGAATGTAGGATTTACCAACGCATACGTCAACGAGAACGGTATGCCGGTCATCAGTGCGTGCGGTATGCTGCGCACGGATACAAATGACGTGCGTGTCATTTCGATGGACTTGTCTCTTGACAAAATCAGTGTCTATGTCAACAGCTTTGTAAAAATGGACCATGCGGAGGCGTTTCTGGTGAATGCCAATGACAATACAATCCTTGCTGCGCGCGATAAAGCGATGATTTCCAGGAAGCTTGATGAGCTGGACGATGTGTTTATGAGAGAGATCGCTGACAGGATTTCACAGGGAGAGATGCATCTGGCAGAAATTGACGGCAACATGACGGTATTTGAGGAGATTACAGGCACCGAATGGGTGCTGGTCTCCTATGTTCCCTCAAAGATTGTATATCAGGAGTTGAATCATATCAGAAATGTGATGCTGCTGTTTGCCATTGTCTCTGTGCTGGCGCTGACAATACTGATCGAGCGGATTGTGCATGTGGTGATTCATCCGGTGCGGGGATTGACAGAGGTGATTCAGCACATGACAGACGGAAACTTTATACCGTATCACGCAGCCGGAAACAGTGATGAAATCGGCATTATGAGCCGCTGCGTCGAGAAGTTTATCACCACGATGCGCGGCATGATTGTCTCGATCGACAAGGTGTCACACACGCTGCACGAGCAGGCGGATAACAGCAAGAAGGTTTCCAATGAGATGTTTGATGCCTCTAGGAAGCAGAATCAATCCATGAAAGATTTGAATATGACAGTAGAGCAGTTGTCCATATCGGTCAATGAGATTGCGCGCAGTGCGACGACGCTGGCAACTCTCGTGGCGGAGACCAAGGAGGACGGAGACGGCATGAATGGCAGGATGAGAGCGACTGTCAGTATTTCCCAGAAGGGAAAAGAGGTCATGCAGGATGTGGACACGGCGATGCAGCGTATTGACAGCTCTGTGCGGCAGCTGCAGCATGCGATTGACGAGGTGGGAAATGTGTCGGGCGAGATTACAAATATCACGAGGGTGATCGGCGATATCGCGGATGAGACAAACCTGTTGTCGCTGAATGCTTCCATTGAGGCAGCGCGGGCGGGGGCAGCGGGAAAAGGATTTACGGTGGTCGCGTCAGAAATCGGCAAGCTGGCGCAGACAAGCATGGAGTCCGTGAAGCATATTGACACGCTTGTCATGGAGATTCAGAGACTGATCGGCGATGTCATTGATCAGGCAAACGGCAGCGTGGAGAGTATCAGCAGCAGCAGTGCGCTGATTGGCAATGCGGTGACGACGTATGATACGATTTTTGAGAACATTGTCGTGGTCGGTGAGCTGGCGCAGCAGATGATTCAGAAAGTGGAGCAGGTAGAAGATGTCGCGCGGAATGTGGCGGCAATCTCCGAGGAGCAGGCGGCAAGCTCGCAGGAGATCCTCAGTTCTTCGGATATTCTGGTAGAGCAGGCGGATGGACTGATGTCAAACAGCGGCAGCGTGGCAAAGGAGTCCGAGGAGCTGACGGCGTCGGCAAGAGAGCTGGAATCGCAGATTAAGATGTTTCAGGTTTAGTGTGTATCGGGAAAGGAGGTTGACAGTAAAGAACAAAAATGTGCAGCAGTTTAAACAGATAGCAATGAGGAAAGGAAGGGAAGAAGCAGATGGTCAGGAAGATTCACATATGGATTTTGACAATGATGATTTTCACATTGTTTGTGGGAAATACGGCAGTGAACGCTGCAAATGCTTATTATATTAATACCAAGACAGCTACAGTGAATGTTGGGGATGAGGATAACAGGCTGGTGCTTGAGATCAAAAATTTGTCACAATCTACTAAAAAACCAAAATGGACTTCTTGGAACGAAAATATCGCAAAGGTGGAACAGCAGGGCGATAAAGGTATTGTGACTGCACTCAGTAAAGGAAAAACTGTGATTTCATCGGGGATTGGATTCCCGCGAGAGACATGTGTTGTCACAGTGGTGGAGCCAAAGATTCAGCTGAATAAGACAAACGCAGTTCTTTATCATGGAGGCAGCGCTGCGCCTGTTCAGCTCAAGGCAACTATAAAAGGTGCGAACAAAAACGTGGTGTGGAGCAGTAGCGACACGACAATTGCTGCTGTAAATGAGAAGGGAACAGTCAGCGCAAAAGGTGTCGGAACAGCAGTTATAACAGCTGTGGCAAACGGCAAATCCGCCACCTGTAATATTACAGTATTGGAGAGTGCACTCTCTCTGAATATTGATGCGATGCGGCTGAGTACCAAAGGGACAGGTAGTTCCATTAAACTTGTTCCAGAGATTGTAGGAGAGAACAAAAAAGTTATCTGGAAAAGTTCAGATACCTCAGTTGCAAAAGTAAAAAATGGCAAGGTGACTGGAAAGCGGGCAGGGACAGCGACAATCACGGCTGTAGCGAACGGCATGGAAGCGAGATGTGCTGTGACAGTGATTGATGGATTGATCTCTGTCAATGAGGAGTATACACAACTCTATATAACTGGGAATAAGGCAGAGACAAAACAGTTAAAGACAAATGCGAAAAAAAATGAAACTGTAGCATGGAGCAGCAGTGATGACACAGTGGCTGCCGTTGACAAGAATGGACTGGTTCGTGCAAAGAAAGCGGGAGTCGCTGTGATAACTGCCACATGTAAGGGGAAGACAGACAGCTGCGTTATAAGAGTGGCAGACACAGCAATTCATATTCCAGAGAAAACAATTTATCTGGGGACGATGGGCGCTGCGAGAACATATACAGTTGATTACAGCGTGACAGGAAGGAAAAATGCCGTTAAATGGAAGAGCAGCAATACGAAAATAGCATCTGTTAAAAAGGGAAAGATTACGGCAAAGAAGGAAGGAACAACCACGATTACCGTAGAGGCAAACGGTGTGAAAGAGACGATCAAGGTGATTGTACAAAAAGACAGACCTTCCATCACATTCAAGCAAAACGAATATACACTTTACACAAAAGGTTCAGGGAAAACAGTTGTTCTAAAGCCCATTGTGAGTGGAAAGAATCAAAAGGTTATATGGCAAAGCGGAAACAGAGAAGTTGCAGAAGTGTCTGACAAAGGAAAAGTAACAGCTAAGAAAGAAGGCACTACGTGGATTAAAGCCACTGTAAATAATGTGACACAAGAGTGTATGATTCGAGTAAGAGAGACAAAGGTGACACTTGACGAAGTATATTTACTGCTAAACAAAGGAGAGAAGCGCACACTTGGCGTTGAGATCACTGGAGCAAGTCAGTCTGTGAAATATTCGACGACAAACGCGAAGGCTGTCACTGTGAAGAAGGGTGTTATCACTGCCAAAAATTATGGAGAGGCAGATATCAAGGTGAAAGCAAACGGCGTAACTTCAGTCTGCCATGTGTTTGTTACGAACTGTACAGCACATGATTGGAAGCGCGCAGAGCAGTATGACAAAGAACCGACATGTACGGAAAGCGGTCTTGTGACATACACATGTACGAAATGTAATGGAAAGAAACAGGAGGAAACAGCGTCTTTGGGACATGATTTTGGAGAATGGAAAGTGGAGATAAGTGCAACAGAGAGTACAATGGGGCGCGAAAAACAGATATGCAGCCGCTGTGGAGTAGAAAATTTTAGAGAGATTCCGAAGCTTCCATCAAACGGGGCTGGATCAGATCAACCAGATCAACCACAAAATCCAGTGTATAAGCTTGTATGGGAAGATAATTTTGATGGAGAAAAACTCAATCTTGATGATTGGAATTTCGAGTATCATGAGCCAGGCTGGGTAAATGCGGAACTGCAAGCGTATGTGGACTCTGAGAGGAATACTTATGTAAAGGATGGTATGCTGTATATTCAGGCAATCAAGGAAATGATTGACGGGAAGCCTTACTACACATCAGGACGAATCAATACACAGAAGAAGCATGATTTCCAGTATGGGCGGTTTGAGGTAAGGGCGAAGGTTCCAAGCGGAAAAGGTTTTTTGCCTGCCTTCTGGATGATGCCTACAGATGAAAGTTTTTATGGACAGTGGCCCAAGTGCGGCGAGATCGATATTATGGAGGTTCATGGAAGTGCGTTGTCCACATCATACGGAACGCTTCATTTCGGGGAACCCCATACACAGAAGCAGGGCAGCTATACACTGCCGGACGGACAGGAAAACTTCAGTGAAGCATTCCATGTATTTGCGTGTGAATGGGACCCAGGAGAATTTCGTTTCTATGTAGATGGACATTTATTCTATACGGTAAACGACTGGTTTACCAAAAAGCCGGGTTTTGGCGAAGTTGCATATCCGGCGCCTTATGATCAGCCGTTTTATCTGATTCTCAATCTGGCGGTCGGAGGCAGCTGGGTAGGATATCCCGATGAGGATGCTGTCTTTGGCGATAATGCACAGTTTGTTATCGATTATGTCAGAGCATATCAGAAGGACAGCTATGATACTGACGTGGATAAACCACAGAATGATGTGGAACTTAGAGATCCAGATGAGACGGGAAACTATGTGATCAATGGAGACTTTTCTGTGGTGGAGGATTTGTCTCAGGAAGATTCAAACTGGCAGCTGCTCCTTGCAGGCGCAGGAGAGGCGACAGCCAATATGGCTGACAATGCGCTCCATGTCACGACCACAGAGGCAGGTGAATTAAATTACAGTGTGCAGGTAGTACAGGCAAATCTGCCGCTGGGCAAAGGAATGAAGTATGAGCTGTCATATGATGCCTATGCCGACGAAGCGCGGACCATGATTACTGGTATTTCTGCACCGGATAAAGGATATATCAGATATCTGAACGATAAGACTGTAGAGCTCACAACAGAGAAGCAGAGGTATAGACATATCTTTGATATGACTGGAGACAGCGATGCGAACAGCAGATTGGAATTTAATCTTGGAAATCAGGGATCGATGGCGGCAGTTCATATCAGCAATGTCAGACTCGAAAAGACAGGCGAGGCAGAAGAAGAAGTAAAGGGTATGCTGCCTGACGGCAACTATGTCTACAACGGACAATTTAATGAGGGCAATGAGGCTGGAAAGCGTCGTCTTGCTTATTGGGAGTGGGACATTGAACAGTGCAGCGGCACAGGCATTTCCGTTACAGACGACAGCAGGCGTGAATTACGAGTATCTGTACCAGATACGGTGACTGCGCTCGATCAGGTTGCTGTATATCAGAATCCGATTGCAATTGGCGGAGGAAAGAAGTTTATCTTCAGTTTTGACGCCTATGCAGACAGAGAAAAGACAGTGAAAGCTGAGGTGGCAGGAAACTCATATGATATCGCACTGACCACAGAGAGACAGACTTATAAATATGAATTTGAGACGTCGTCAGACTTAGATGGAAGTGAGCTTCGTTTTCTGCTTGGTTCAGCAGGTACGGCGTACATTGACAACGTGACAGTGCGGGAAGACAGTCTGATTGTAAATGGAGATTTCTCAAGCGGGATGCTGGGATATGAGGTGTATGTAAATGACGCGGCAAAGGTTCCTAATTATATCGTGGATTCGCTCAATGAAGAGAATGCACTTGCCATTGATATCGCAGATACTGGTGCAGAGGCATGGCAGATCCAGTTAAAGCAGAATGATATCAGACTGGAGAAGGATAAGTGGTATAAGCTTGCCTTCGATGCCAAATCAACAAAAGACAGAACGATTATGTATGCGCTGCAAAGAGATGGTTCCAAGCATAAGGATGACAATGGCAATGAGGATTGGACGCCGTACTCGGGCGAGCCGAAGGCAGCGCTGACAGGAGAATGGCAGAATTTCTCTAAAGTATTCCGCATGGGGGAGGATACGGACCCCAATACAATATTAAGCATATCCCTTGGTGCAGTTGGCGGAACACGCATTACAGAAAAACATACCGTTGTGATTGACAATATCACATTAGAAGAGACAGATCCTGTCGAGGAGCCGCC
>CAJUII010000049.1:20549-23749 GCA_910586405.1 uncultured Lachnospiraceae bacterium | reverse complement strand
ATTGTCAATAGCACAAATCGAAGCTTTCAAAAATGAAATCGTATAAGAAAATATCAGTACAATTATGACAGACAGCCACTTAAAAGCGGCTGTCTGTCACTATCATTAATAATACAATTCTATCTATATGTGTAGATGCTACAGCAGCCTTACTTCTTCTGTCAATCAGAAGATAAGCTGCCGTATCCCTTCAAATACGCAAGTTCCTTTTTCAAGTCTGCCCGAATGCTCATATGCCAGAAATATTCTCCCAAAAACAGCAGTTTATGAAGTGCATCGTCCCACAAAAGTGCATGGATTAATCTCGGAAACGAATAAATCTTCCTACTCGCCTTGATGCACTCCATTTGCAGCTCATAGGGCGTCATGCGCTCTGGCTTATGTACTGCATTGCCATTATATCTACTCCAATCCCTGTGCAGCAGTCTGTCCTTATGGCTCTCGTACACAGGAGTCCCGGGCACGAAGTACATACACTGAATCAGTGCGCCCTTGATATGATGCTTGATCACAAAGTCTGCAAGCTGGTCCCCGGCGCCGACAGTATGATTGTCTGCCCCCAGTATGAACAGTCCGCGGACACTCAGTCCGTGGCGCTGAATATTTCGTATGGCCTCCACGATTTTGTCTCTGCTGCTTTTCTTGTGATACAGCGCAAAAGATTCATCGTCAATAAACTCAATCCCGACCGCCAGCTCCACAAAACCTGCCTTTTTGAGCAGCGCCAGCATTTCATTGTCCAGTCCGACCTCCCAGCGCGCCTGCACGGTGAAATGATATTTGATGCCGCTGTCAATGATCTTTTGCAGCACCTCCATCGCCCAGACACGGTCCGCAAAAAAGTTGTCATCGGTAATCCACAATGCCTTCAATAACCTGTGATGCCCTTCCTCCTGAAACGCAATTGTCTGGCGGATATCCTCCAACACAGTATCAGGTGTCCTCGTCCTAACCCGCCGCCCGAAATGACGCACCAGCGCGCAGTAATCACAGTTGTGGGGACAGCCTCTGGAGGCATGCACCTGCCCCCAGAGCGTGTTGTGTCCCGCCATTTTCTTATAATGATAGACCAGATTTTTGTCTGGTATCGTCTCAAAATACGCCGGCGGCTTCCGCTCTCCAGTGTGAAAAAGCCTGCCGTCCTTTCGATAAGCGACGCCCGGAAAAGTGGGTGTCTCTTTTCGTTTCACAGCTTCCACCATCTCTATGATGGATTCGTCCCCTTCCCCCAAAAGTACATAGTCGCAGTATTTCACAGCTTCTTTGTAATTCATCGAGGCGTGGAGACCGCCCATCACAATGACGGCATTGCTCTTTTTCTGAAAATAGCGCGCCAGCTTGTATCCACGCACAGCATTAAAGGTAAAAATACCGATAAATATAATGTCCGCGTCCACAAGGTCCTCCATCACCAGCCGCGAGATTGCTTCGCTGTACATCAACGTGTCAGGTACTTTTTCTTTCACAATCGTTGCCAGCGTGTTCAGTCCGACAGAGGGCGTTCGGATATATCTGTCGTACACAAAATAATTCAAAGGCGTCGGTTTGTAGGGTCTGTTTCCCGGCTCTATAAAACGTACTTTCATACTCAACCTGCTTTCTATACAAGTGTGCTGACCACTTGTGATGCTTATTCCCATATCCAGCAGTCTCTTTCTCAGTTCTTCCTTCCTACTACCATTCTTATTTTACAGGAAAATATATTTGCAGATAAATAAAACTGCCAGCACATACATGAGCGGTGTCACCTTCTTTGCCTTGCCGCAGCAGACATTCACTGCCACATAGGAAAGAACGCCGATGGCGATTCCCTCTGAGATACTATATGCAAGCGGCATCGCGAGCATACACAGATATGCCGGGATTGCCTCTGTCAAGTCATCAAAATCGACCTTGACAATGGACGATACCATCAAAAAGCCTACAAAGATCAATGCCGGCGCCGTTGCAAAACCTGGGATTGCCGTAAAAATCGGCGCAAAGAAGATGGCAACCAAGAACAGCAAACCCGTCACGATAGACGCCAGACCCGTCCTTGCGCCCGCACCGACACCAGCCGAGCTCTCGACAAATGTTGTTGTCGTGGAGGTACCGAGCACTGCGCCCGCTGAGGTGGCGATGGCATCTGCCAGCAGTGCCTGCTTGATATTTGGAAGCTTCTCATCCTTGTCGAGCATGTCCGCCTTGGTGGCAACACCTACAAGCGTTCCGATCGTGTCAAACATGTCCACAAACAGAAATGCAAACAGCACTACAATAAAGTTCGCTATGCTTACATTGGAGAAATCCCCCACAAAACACTGCCCAAATGTCTCTCCCAGCGCGCTAAAATCAGTGATGGCAAACGTCGGATACAGCGAATAGAAACCATTCTCAACATCAGCGACATAAATCCCCATCGCCTGACAGATCATGCCAAGAATCCACGTAGCAATAATACCAATCAGAATTGAGCCCTTGATGTTCAATGCATAGAGTATGGCTGTCAGCAGCGTTCCGATAATGGCAAGCAGCGCACAGATGCCAAGTGTGTGAAATTCCGCTGCAAAGCTTACGTAAGTCGTGAGTGTCGAATCGCTGTTTACGATCACATGTGCGCCCTGCAAGCCGACAAACGCGATAAACAGTCCGATTCCCGCACTGACTCCTTTTTTCAGACCACTTGGGATTGCGTTAAAAATCGCTTCCCTGACATTTGTAAGCGACAGAATGACAAAGATGATACCCTCCACAAACACAGCCAGCAGCGCCACGCGCCAGTCATAGCCGTAAGTGCCGCAGACAGTAAATGCAAAGTAGGCATTCAGCCCCATACCGGGCGCCAGCGCAAACGGATAGTTTGCCATCAATGCCATCGCAGCCGTACCGATAAAGGATGCCAGACAGGTCGCCATCAGCACCGCAGTTGCATCCATGCCAGCCGCTGAGAGCAGTGTCGGATTCACCGCGAGAATGTACGCCATCGTCATAAATGTTGTGATGCCGCCGATGACCTCTGTCTTGACATCCGTTTTGTTTTCGTTGAGTTTAAATAATTTTTCGATCATTTTACTCATCTCCCTTCATTTATTTTTTTGTTTCTTCCCTATTTTATACTTTTTTTAGAATTAATTCAATAATTACCTCTGAATTATCATAAATTAAAAAAACGGGACATACTATATTTGAGATACTTTTTATAGAAGATACTTTTTATAGAA
>CAJUII010000049.1:5804-20449 GCA_910586405.1 uncultured Lachnospiraceae bacterium | reverse complement strand
AAAACGGGACATACTATATTTGAGATACTTTTTATAGAAGATACTTTTTATAGAAGATACTTTTTATAGAAGATACTTTTTATAGAAAATACTTTTTAATGGAAATACGGTTTGGGCAGAAAGGAGGCGCTATGGAAAAAACGTATCTCTGTATCGACTTAAAATCCTTCTACGCCTCTGTGGAATGCGCCGAGCGCGGTCTGGACGCCATGACGACGAACTTGGTGGTCGCGGACCCTGAACGGTCTGTCAACACCCTCTGTCTTGCCATCACGCCCGCGATGAAGAAGCTCGGAGTCAAGAACCGCTGCAGGCTCGGTGAAATCCCCCATACAATCCAATACATCACCGCCCCGCCCAGAATGCAGAAATATATCGACTACTCCGCAGAAATCTATGGCATCTACCTGCACTATGTCGCCAAGGAGGATATCCATGTCTACTCTGTCGATGAGGTGTTTATGGACGTGACGCCCTACCTGAGCCTGTACCGCGTATCCGCAAGAGAGCTTGGCTTACGAATCATGCAGGAGATTTATGACCAGACTGGTATCCGTGCCGCCTGTGGAGTTGGAACCAATCTGTACCTTGCCAAGATCGCACTGGACATTACCGCCAAGCCTTCGCTGGACAGCGTTGGTGTGCTGGACGAGCAGACCTATATCCGCAAGCTCTGGACACACAAACCACTCACCGATTTCTGGCGCATCGGCGCTGGCACTGCCAAAAAACTTGCCTCTTATGGCATTTTTACGATGCGTGAGCTCGCCAAAGCCGACGAAGATTTCCTATATCACATTTTTGGCATCGACGCAGAGCTTTTAATCGACCACGCTTGGGGGCGCGAACCTGTGACAATTGCCGAAATCAAAGCATACCGTCCTGCCAGCCAGAGCCTTTCCAGCGGACAAGTTCTGATGAAAGATTATTCTTTCAAAGATGGGGAACTGATTGTGAAAGAAATGTCAGACCTATTGTGTCTCGACCTTGTGAGCCAAAACCTTGTCACCAAATCCATCACACTGCATATCGGCTACTCCGGTTTTCATGTCGTGGAATACGCGCATGGCACGACGACGCTCGACCTTGAAACCAGTGCCGACTTTGTCATCATTCCAGCCGTCACTGCCCTGTACCAAAGGATTGTCAATCCCCTGCTCTCCATTCGGAAAGTGACCATCACATGCAATGATGTCCGCCCTGAGACCTGCTGCCAATGCAGCCTGTATGTCCGTTTTGAAGAGCTTGAGCGAAGCCGCAGACTACAGAAAGCTGTTCTGGAAATCAAACAAAAATACGGAAAAAATGCGATTTTAAAAGGAATGAATCTTGAGAACAACGCCATGACCATCACCCGCAATAAACAGATTGGAGGCCACAGAGCGTGAAAAAACCACCCTGCCCCATGCCCACAGAAAAACGCGCAAAACAATTTATGCCTTTTGCTGCCCTCACCGGACTTGCTGAGGCACTCGAGGCAAAAGAGCACGTGACCGTCCCGCGCATTCTCCTGTCCGATGAAATGGCTGAGGAACTTGACCGCAAAATGCATCTGTTGCAGAGAGGAATCCTAGCCACGGTCATCTATTATCATGAAGGGGAATATGTGAAAGTTACCGGGGTCGTGTCACGGCTTGATCTTACCTGCCGCGTATTGCAGATTGTGCAGACAAAGATTTTGTTTGACGATATTGTGGAGGTGTATCTGGCTTGAAAGCAAGTTCGTCTGTCCAGCCAAACATTGAAAATCCGACAGCATTGAAGATATCAATTCGCTGTCGGATTTCTCAACGTTATTTATAGATGTTTAACGCCAGACAAAACTGTATATTATTCAGCCACCATCACAATAAAATCAGTCAGACGTTGTGTATAGAAGCCAACATTTCCATTTGCAGCAACCACTGTCTCTGTATAGGGTACAAACGATTGCGCTAAATCATCAAATATATAAACATAAGTTTGATGATTTGCATATTCTGGTCCTACATAGAGATTCATACCCAAACCATAGGTTAAATCGGACTTTTGTTTCATAGAGAGTAATATTGATTTAAAATTCGGCGCGAATCCGGCAAGTTTGATTTCTTCTGTACTTAGATCAAGATCATGACCTGCAAACAGAAAGGCATTCAAATTTAAATTGTAACCAATACCATTATCAAGGTAGGCAAGGACTGTTGCATTGTCTCCATAAACTTTATGAAACAAAGCAAGCCTGAGTAACGCATCTTCATGTGGAAGATAGACACTGTAGTATATGTTATCTTCTGTAATCAATTCCGTTTTGCTTCGTGCAGTCACCAATCCGCTGGTATAATTTGTGCTCGTTTGTTTTTTATCAGAAGAGCTTGATTCATGGTCTGAATCTTGACTGCTATTCATCTTTTTGTTATTGACGTTAAAATTCTGAGCAACTCGTTTCATAGAACCTTTTTCTGTACGAAACTCAACGCCCAACGTATGTTTTCCCTTCTCAAGCCGATCAAGTGTTTCCGCCTTAATCGTAATTCTAGTACTTCCAGACTCAGCAGTATAATCTACATCTCTTGTAAGCTTATTTCCATCCAGAAATGCGTCTCGAAATTCATTAAATGGTCCTTTTGAAATAAACAACTCATCCGTAATTTTTTTCTCAACACTGACATCGGGGATTGGCTGTGTAATTTCATACCCTGGTTCATCAATTGCATCCACTACGCTATCTGTACTATTCAGAACCACCAATGTAAGTGTCTTTTCATCGATCAGCGGACTGTCTTTTACTGTCATGTTTACGGTAAATTGAAACTCTCCTGTTTCTTTTGTGATACCATATATTTTACCGTCAGTGCCCAAGCAGATTCCTTCAGGTAATGTACCGCTGCTAAGCTTGTAAGTTGCTCCGCTCCAACCATTATTTTGCAGGACCGATTCATATGGAACGTTCTGAACCGCACTTTGAAGCTTCGTTGTTATAATCCGTGGCGTAATTGGTCTTGTTGTATGCGGTTTGCTAGAACCTTTGATCACGCTGATACTCGAACTTTGGTTTTGAGGCAGTACAGTGATTTCCATATTGTTATGATACCAACTGTACCCACGGCTCGCAGGCAGTAGAATTGGTGTTACAACATTTTTAGGTGTTTGAATTACGTTTAATTTTGTGGAAGCGGCAAACACATTATCCGCTTTCTTCACATTGTTTAATGAAAAAGAACTTAAATCCAAATTTCTCAGCCGCATACACTCCTGAAACATTCCATCAATCTCTGTTACCTGCCCTGTGTTGAAACTGCGCACGTTTAAATCTATTAGATTTCTACAATTGGCAAACATATACGCCATATTGACGACGTGATCTGTATGAAATCCGCTTAAATCCAGCTTTTCAAGGCTCTTGCAGTTATAAAACATACATTCCATGGTAGTTGTTTGACTGGTATCAAAGTTCTTGAAAGTAATACTTTTTAAGTTGCTGCACTCTCGAAACATACAACCTGCGTCTTGGATTCCAGTTACATCAATTTCCGCTGCCACAATGCGCTCCCTTTTTTCATACCAAGGCGCTCTTGTCCAATACGCATTTTTATTTTCAGGAGATGAGGCAAATTCTCCTGTACCTGTTACAGTCAGCTTACCATCCGCGTCAATCACCCACGTTATATTCTCATAGACACCACTTGCAATATTCGATTCTGTCTCTTCTTCTGATTTTGTTTCCTCTTCTGATTCCGTTGCTTCCTCTGAACTTGTTGCTTCCTCGGAGGATTCTTCAGTCCCTCGGTCGGATTCTGTTTCTTTTTCGGTCAGTTCTTCGGTTATTTGTTCGGATTCTGTTTCTGCTGGTTCCTCGGTTGTTTGTTCGGATGCGGTTTCTGTTTCTGCCAGTTCTTCAGTTATATACTCGGATTCTGTTTCCACAAGTACCTCTGCAGCACTCGTTTCAGGAGTATTCATTTCCGGTATCGCCGTTCCATCTTCCTCCGCCTGCATTTCCAAAATACTGTCATCTTGTTCTTCTGCCGCCTGCTCTTCCCCCATACTTTCCTTATTTCCCATACTTGTGGCGTATACGGGAAATGAACTCATTGTGATCAATGCAGACATTGCCACCGCTAGCCATTGTTTTCGTTTCATAATTTTTTCTCCTTCCATTTTTATATAGTACTCTAAGCGTAAACCATTTATTGAGGATATTAGTTCCGCAAAACTGCCCTAATTCTACAATAAACTACTATATATATCCCATTTCAACAGGATTTTCTATCTTTCATTATATAGTTCCATCATGGCGTTGTCAATTCTATAGCGTATAAAAACATACTCCATAGAGTATATTTTCTCATGATAGATACATGGAAATCCATCATTTTTCACAATTCACCAAATTACTCCTATACATCAAGCTTAAATTTACTGTTATAAACCCGAAAAACTGACAACACCCGTGCACATCAAAAAACCGCTATTTTGTTGTGACTCTATAGCGGTTCTTTGATCGCCTAAACTGAATTTCCCTCAGCGTTAGACTTCGTTAGCAAGGCGCTTTTGGCTGTCTTGTTGGTTTCGTCTCCCACACAAGTGCCAGACTTTTTTATGGTTTATTTTTCTATGTACCTGTGATAAAATAATCAAGTAGGGAAGATAAATCTTCCCTACTGAATCACAATCACATTCTAAGAAAGAAGGCACGCGCAATGGCAACCAAAACAAACGCAATGCGGATACTCGACAACATGAAAATTCCCTACACGCTGCACACTTACACATGCGATGAATTTATTGACGGCGAACAGATTGCGGACATGCTCGGACTTCCCTATGAAAAGGTCTATAAGACGCTGGTCGCACAGGGCAGCAGCAAAAATTACTATGTCTTTGTCATCCCCATCGCAGAAAAGCTCGACATGAAAAAGGCAGCTGCGTCTGTCGGGGAAAAGTCGGTGACAATGCTGCACGTGAAGGAGATCAACAGCGTGACAGGCTATATCCGTGGCGGCTGCACCGCAATCGGCATGAAAAAGCAGTATGTTACCCGCATCGAGCAAAGCGCTGAAACGCTTGAAAAAATCATTGTGAGCGGCGGCAAGATCGGCATACAGCTAGAGCTCTCACCGCAGGACCTGCGAAACGCCGCTGGGGCATCCTTTGCAGCGTTGGTTCAGTAAATCAACTGCGGGATCAAGAAAACACTTTGAAAAGAATCATGAAATGAGGTATCGTAAATGAAAACCATTTATACCACACAAATAACACAGGCTGTCCGTGAACTGTGTATTGAGGCAAACCACGCGCTCACGCCTGATATGGACACCGCCTTAAAACAGGCTGTCAGCACTGAAAAAAGTCCCCTTGGAAAACAAATTTTAAACCAGCTTCAAGACAATTTACAGATTGCAGACACAGACAAAATTCCCATCTGTCAGGACACTGGCATGGCAGTGATTTTTATAGAAATCGGGCAGGAGGTACACTTTGAGGGCGGCAGTTTAGAGGATGCCATCAATGAGGGTGTACGCCAGGGCTACACAGACGGATATCTAAGAAAATCTGTCGTCAAAGATCCCCTTTTGCGCGAAAATACCAATGACAACACCCCGGCTGTCATCCACTATGAACTGACAGCAGGAGATAAAGTGACCATCACCGTTGCCCCCAAAGGCTTTGGCAGCGAAAATATGAGCCGCGTCTTTATGCTCAAACCTGCCGACGGCATCGAGGGTGTCAAAAATGCAATCCTCACCGCTGTAAAAGACGCAGGTCCTAACGCCTGCCCGCCTATGGTTGTCGGCGTCGGAATAGGCGGAACCTTCGAAAAATGCGCCCTCATGGCAAAAAAGGCACTCACAAGACCTATCAGCCAGCGTTCAGCAATCCCCTATGTGAAAGAAATGGAAATAGAGCTTTTAGACAAAATCAACCGCACTGGTATTGGCCCCGGCGGGCTGGGCGGCACCACGACTGCACTCGCCGTCAATATCAACACCTACCCGACGCACATCGCAGGGCTGCCTGTCGCCGTGAACATCTGCTGCCACGTCAACCGTCATGCCGTGCGGGAGCTGTAATTTTAGAAACAGCACATTACCCAGCATCGGTTGCCACTCATCCGTCTCGCTATTACAGCCGCATCCAATCTCTGTACAGAATTATACAGATCTCTGAGAACTACGATCGAATAAAACCAGGAGGAATAATACATGGATCAACACATCAACGCGCCCATCTCAAACGAGGACGCAACATCCCTGAGAGCTGGGGATTACGTATACATCACAGGAACCATCTACACCGCAAGAGACGCCGCACATTTGCGCATGGACAACGCTCTTGACCAAAATGAACCGCTTCCCATCGATCTGACAAACAACATAATCTACTATATGGGACCCTCTCCCGCAAGAGAAGGACGTCCCATCGGCTCCGCAGGTCCTACGACAGCAAGCCGCATGGACAAATACACGCCTCGGCTGCTAGACCTCGGTCTAAAAGGCATGATAGGCAAAGGCAAACGAAGTGATGCCGTCAAGGATGCCATTGTTCGCAATCATGCAGTGTATTTCGCAGCCGTCGGCGGCGCGGGCGCCCTCCTCTCCAAATCCATCAAATCGTCAGAAGTTATCGCCTATGACGATTTGGGCACAGAAGCCATCCGCAGGCTCGAAGTGGAAAATTTCCCTGTGATTGTCGTGATCGACTCAGAAGGAAATAATCTGTACGAGACAGCCATCCATGCCTATCAGCAAGATTGACACTTTGGTGGTTGTCTCATGCAATTTTTCACTGTACACACAACCCTAATGAACAGCCGCGCTATTCGATGATGCCTCCTCCTGCGTGATTGACGCAATTACAAGGGCATTCCGTTCATCGGACAGCAAATCTATCCTTCTGCCCCTCAGTGTTGCCTCAATGCGGAAGCCTAATTTTTCGAGCACTTTTAACGATGCGCGGTTTGTCTCATTGCACTTGGCCTCAATGAGATAAAATCCGCGGTTTATCAAGTACTCCTGTAGGATACATTCAGCCGCCTCAAATGCATAACCCTGCTTTTGGTATTTCTCACCAATAATATAGCCCAGCTCGCCGATTTTTAGCGGGCTGTACGGCACGTCAATCGTTATACAGCCGACAACCGCACCGAGTCTTTTGTCCAATACCACCCATGCATCTTTATTGGTAAGAAATCCCTGCACCAGCCCTGCCATCTGCTGCCTGTCTGTCATGGGATAGTTTAGGATATATCTGCCAAGCGCCTTGTCCTGACCCCAGCTTTGATAACATGCGTCAATGTCATACAGGTTAAAATTTCGAATCAACAGTCTCTTCGTTTCCATGCGTATACTCCTTTGTATGTTTTTACGGTTATAAACGTGCTAATCAAAAGCTCAAAATATACTTTATATTTAAACTATTGTATGCTGTTTTCATAATAAAGGCAATACCAGTGAACGGTTGCCAGTAATGAATAGATTACACAAAAATATAACCGCAAACTTTGTTCATCTGCCCCCAGCGAGCCAGCAGCAGTCAACCGTTATCGTTTTGACAGTTCTAAGCATATCCATATTTTTGGCGCACGCTACGATACTGAAAATTTTTAACTCAATTTTAATGACCGCCTCCTTCCTCTGTGTTATACTTTCAGATAGAAGCACTTTTATTTTCGCCGCCAAAAGCGGCATAAGGAGATGAACAAGCCAATGAAATTAATTATCACAGACATTGAACCATCAAACGCCCAAGCCTTTCCGATCGGCATAGACGGCGACTATCAAATTATCCAGCCGCATGGTCCCATCAAGCCC
Organism: uncultured Lachnospiraceae bacterium; assembly: GCA_910586405.1. Taxonomy (GTDB): domain Bacteria; phylum Bacillota; class Clostridia; order Lachnospirales; family Lachnospiraceae; genus COE1. The sequence goes on along the minus strand of CAJUII010000049.1, from coordinate 12,659 downwards.
TGTACTGGCTGTTTTGGCTGCTGGGTCAAAACGCCGGGGCGCTGCGTCATTCATGACGGTTACGAGAACACGGGAATCCAACTGGGCAAATGCACCGAGTTAATTCTCATCAGTCAATGCTGCTACGGGAGTGTAAGTCCTTTTGTCAAAGCCGTTCTGGACAGGGCAATCTCCTACCTCCACCCGGACTTTGTGCTGCGCAAAGGTCAGATGCACCACAAGCGCCGCTATCAGAATGTCATCACACTGTCCGCATATTTTTATGGAGAGCACATCACAGAATCTGAAAAGAAAACCGCACGGAAACTGCTCCAATCAAACGCAGTCAATTACGATGGTGCGGTAAAAGAAATCTGTTTTTATCAAAAAATAAAAGAATTGGAGCGCATTTGTCTATGAACATCGCATTGATTAACGGAAGTCCCAAAATAAAAAACAGCGCCAGCGGCATTCTGCTGACAGGATTGAAACAACAAATCGCAAACACTGCCTCAGCCATTGACATAGGCTTCCATACCATGACTGTCTCTGAGCAAAACCTAGAGGCACTGCGCAGCGCTGCGGTCTGGGTGTTTGCTGCCCCTCTCTATGTAGACGGCATACCGTCACACCTCCTGTCCTGCCTGATGCAGTTAGAAAAAATTACATGGCAGCAACCAATCCGCGTTTATGGTATCATGAACTGTGGCTTTTATGAGGGGATCCAAGCCGAACTGGCTCTGCAAATTTTGCAGAACTGGTGTGAGAAATCCGGTTTTATATGGAGTGGCGGCATCGGAGTGGGCGGCGGAGGCGCGCTTGCCCAGCTGCCAGACGTGCCAAACGGACACGGACCCAAAGCACTTGTAGATAAGACCGTACAGATCATGGCAGACAATCTCCTTCAAAACAAGTCGCAGGATAATAGCTATGTCTCCATCTCATTTCCACGATTTCTGTACCAAATGGCGGCTCAGACGGGCTGGCGCCGCCTAATCCGGGCAAATGGCGGCAAAGCTAAGGATTTGGGAATAAAGCCGAAATGAACAATTAGAAAGGAATGAAAACCGATGAAAATGCAATGGAAAAAATTATTCACCTGCCTGCTCTCAGGCATCTTACTGCTCTCCCTGCTCATGGCGGCGTCTGCAAACCAACTCTCTGTCAAGGCTGCCCCCGCCATCAACAATGCAAACAAAAAAGCCTGCTGGATTTCCTTTTTGGATATCGAAGAACGCTTACAGGACAAGACAGAAAAAGCATTTCGAACTACAGTTTCTGCCATGTATGACAATGTTCTCGCCTACGGCATGAACACCGTCATCGTGCACGTGCGCGCTATGGGGGACGCCCTATATCCCTCCGACTATTTTCCGTGGTCCGAGTACCTCACTAGCGACAGGCGTGATCCCGGCTATGATCCCTTACAGATCATGCTTGAGCTTGCCCATGCCAAAAATCTGCAATTCGAGGCATGGCTCAACCCATACCGCCTCTCGCGCGACAATGAATCAACCGTCAGCTTCAAAGCCACGTCACAGTACACCCGCTTTCTGCCCTACACAATCGAGTACAAAGCACCGGGCGGACAGACTTGTCTGTCGCTCGACCCAGCGCGAAAGGAAACAAAGGATTTAATTGTCAATGGCATCCGTGAAATCGTGAGCCGCTATGACGTGGACGGCATTCATTTTGACGATTACTTCTATGTATCGGGCATGGCGGACCAGCTTGATATCGTGTCGCGCAAAAACAATGTAAATGCGCTGGTATCTCAGGTGTACAGCACAATCAAATCCATCAAACCCGACTGTACCTTTGGCATCAGCCCCGCAGGAAATCCAGACAACGCGCGCAGTCAGGGCGCAGATATTGACACATGGCTCTCCACGCCGGGATACATTGACTACATCATGCCGCAGATCTATTGGACCGATGTCTATATGACAGGAGGCGTTGCGACGCGCATGTTCACAAACCGCTGCAACGCATGGCAGGCGCTCAACAAGCAACAGCTTCCAATGTATGTAGGACTGGCGCTCTACCGCGTCGGAACCAGCTCTAAGACAGATCTGGGCTGGGCGTCGAGCGATACCAATCTCGCTTATCAATATGTCACTGCAAAACAGCTCGGTTATGACGGTTATGCGCTGTTTCGCTATATGTGGCTCGAGAAGGACATTGCCGCCGCTGAACTGAATTATTTAAAAGCATATTAAAATGCAACAGCCCCACAGGTATCACTCCTGCGGGGCTGCTTTTATGCTTATTGCTTATAATCTTTTTAACAGTTCCTCTCTTGCCGCCTCATAGCCGGGCTTTCCAAGAAGTGCGAACATATTCTTCTTATAGCTCTCTACACCGGGCTGGTTAAACGGATTTACACCGAGCAGATATCCGCTCAGACCGCAGGCAAACTCGAAGAAATAAAACAGCTCGCCCAGATAAAATTCACTGACCTCCGGCATATTTACCATCAGGTTCGGAACCTGTCCATCTGTGTGCGCAAGCACAGTACCGTTCATTGCGCTCTTGTTGACAAAGTCCACCGTCTTGCCTGCCAGATAGTTCAGTCCGTCAAGATCTACAGGCTCTGTGCCGATTGTGATTTCCTCTCTTGCCTTCTCAATGTTGAGGACTGTCTCAAACATCACTCTTGCGCCGTCCTGTATAAACTGTCCCATCGAATGAAGGTCTGTCGTGAGATCCACGCTTGCCGGGAACAAACCTTTTTGATCCTTGCCCTCTGACTCGCCAAAGAGCTGTTTCCACCACTCTGATACATAGTGTGCACTCGGCTCATAGTTGCAGAGGATCTCAACTGCTTTGCCTTTTCTCAGAAGGATATTTCTGACTGCCGCATACTTCATGGCATCATTTTCTTCAAACGGAAGCTCCAAAGCGCTCTTTCTGCCGCTTGCTGCACCCTCCATCAGCTTGTCAATATCCGCGCCGCTCACTGCGATCGGCAGCAAGCCAACTGCTGTCAACACAGAGAAACGGCCGCCCACATCGTCAGGAACGACGAACGTCTCATAGCCTTCCTCTGTCGCAAGATTCTTTAAAGAACCCTTCGCCTTGTCTGTCGTTGCATAGATACGCTTCGCAGCGCCCTCTTTGCCGTATTTCTTTTCCATCATTTCTTTAAATACACGGAACGCAATTGCCGGCTCTGTCGTCGTACCAGACTTGCTGATCATATTGATCGAAAAATCCCTGTCTCCGATGACATCTGTCAAATGCTTGATATAGGTCGAACTAATTGAATTTCCCACAAAATAAATTTCTGGTGTCTTTCGGATACTCTTGTCCACCATGTTGTAGAAACCGTGGCGCAAGAACTCGATCGCCGCACGCGCGCCCAGATAAGAGCCGCCGATGCCGATCACCAGCAATACCTCGCTGTCGCCCTGAATCCTTTTTGCCGCTTCTTTGATTCGTGCAAACTCTTCCTTGTCGTAATCTACAGGCAGATCAATCCAGCCCAAAAAGTCATTGCCTGCGCCTGTCTTGTTCACAAGAACTTCCTTCGCGTCAAGCGTGAGTTTTTTCATGTACTCGACCTCATGGTCACTGATAAACTGTGCTGCCTTTGAATAATCAAACGTTACCTTACTCATCTGCTTTCTCCTTTACAATTAGTATCATTTCATCGTTCCATGCTTTTTATTTTAGCAAAATTTCCCAAAGAAATCAATTGTAAGACAAAAGTTTTCCCAAAAGATGACGAAGGTTTACACCCGGTTTCCAATAATTGTCCGCAGCAGCTCCTCCAGCTCGTGCGCCTCCTCCTGCGAAAATACAGGCGCTTTTTTCTCGGATACATCATCGAAGTCTGACACCGCTCCAGACGCCTCCTGCTCTGGCAGCTCCTCCGCAGCCCGAATCTCGGATTTCGCACGCCGTTCTGCCTTGGCGTTCTTCTCCTGCGCCAACTCCCACAACAGCTTTTCCTTCTCCACAATGCCGTGTTCAAGCCGCTGTGCGACGGTATTTTCCAGATAATCCGTCAGGTTTGTCTTGAGCATCTGGCGGCGCCCCGGCATGTCCACGATGGAGAGCGCGCTCAAATACAGATAAATCCCAAACAGACTGATGATGTAAAACGGCAGCAGGTCCACAAACCGACGCCCCTCGACGATGCCGCTAAACACGCCAAAGCCTGCGACAAAGACACCTGCAAGCATGAGCTGTCCCGATAAATGTTTCATGAAATTGATGCTCATTCCCAATATGCGGATGCGGTTGATGTACTTGTCCACAAATACTGATATGTTTGCCACACCGCCGTTGAGCTTGTAGCAGTTGATAAAGCGCTCCTTGCACTGATTGAGCAGTTTGTTGTCCATACCCGAGAGGGTGTCCGCCTGCTGTATCATTCTTTGGTAAATCACACCAATCGCCACCTGATATAAGATACCGATTGCCATAAAGACAAGAGTCAGTAACATCGTAGTCGTTTCTTTTGACATGATAAAATCTCCCCCTTTTCATTCAATAAAAAATCTCGCCCACTGTGATTCTAAGTATAATCATTTCCATGCAGAACCACAAGACGTTTGGCGGGAGAATCGTTCGACAAATTCATACAATACCTGCGCTGTGCTGACCAAATATACCGTTTCATTACAGGATTTTATCTTTCACTCACTTCCATGAAAGCTGTAACTGTCTGCGCTGCTTGGCACAGTCTGTGAGATATAGATTGATGAGTGTCTGGTAAGGAATCCCCGTCTCTTCACTCTGTTCTTTGAAGAACTCAATCGTGTCATTGTTAATATGAATCGTCACTTGTCTTTTTATATTTTTAGCATACGGATTCTTTCTTGGATTTAGATTTTCTATATCATATTCTGCTCTCATAATCTGCCACCTTGGTTTTTGTTCTCATCCCACTCAAAAATAATCTCTTTCATATTTATATTATACTTATTTTATAATTATATTTCAATATATGCAGTAAAAAACAGGATTTTTGCTCCTGTTACAGCAATTCAGGATTGGGAAACACGCAGTATTGCATTTTAACGGCAAAGTCACTATACTATTCCTATACAGCGCCCAAACAGTTGACCAATCACATAAAGAAAGCACGCATAAAACAATGGAAAGCAGCTCAAAGCAAAAAGTATATTCTCAGCAAGACAATACCATTTGTATACCAAATGAAAGGAGCCTTACAATGAACAATTTATCCGAAAACTCTGACAAAACCTTCACCATCAACGGCGAACCCGTCACAAACATTGCCCAGCTAAAACAGGTATTAGCCAATCTGACCGGACAGCATACTGCTTCGTGTGAGCAGCGTGAATATGTGGCAGACACGGGAAGGCCCGGGCAAAAAGGCTGTCAGGAGGCGCCTCTTTATGAAGAGCGGGACTATGCCCGTCTGGGTACAGAATTTATCGAGCGGCTCAGCCAAATCGCAAACGGTTCTGACCACCCTGACACCAACCACTCCGATGCGCGGCGTCTTACCTGCGCCGCAGACAACTTCACGCTCGAAATCCAGTATTTTCCAGAGGGAACTGCGCTGATTGGCTGGGTGGACACTTCGTATGGACTCATTTATCTTTATCATAATGACAAGAGAGACCGGTGCGCTGCGAGTCACCCTGTTTCAGATCAGCGGCAGGACGGGCAGCCCCAAGACATCTGTTTGGGAAAAGAGCTGTTGTGCCGAAACAAAGAGACGCTTCAGGACATTCTCCTTTATTTTTATGAGACAGCCGAACAAAATCCGAATTATCGCTGGATTGAGGATTTCTCCTACACGGGCAGCGGCGGCTGGCACCGGGACTGGATGAAAAACTCGCTGAAACGCCTCACAATCCCTGAGGAGCAGGATCAAGCATTCAAAAAGCGGCGCAAAGCACAGGAAAACGGCGAATGGCAGTGGGGAACGCCTTGGCAGCGCAAGGATTACTGGCGCGGTGCCGTCTGCTGGGAAAATCCTGAACAGATGGCGCAGCTAGAGCAGCTAACCTATTTGGAGGCTGCTGACTCTGCTAGTTCGCAGGAGCAGTCTAGTATTGATGCTCGTTCCACCCCTGTAAGCCCGGAGAATACGGTTCAAGCGCCAGACAGCGTCTCTTCTGTGCAGCGGGAACATGACATACTCATGAGACAGACAGCATCACGCCTCATGAAAGAAAAAGAGTTCACCCAGCGCGGATCGGGTATTCGAGACCTCTGTTTTCTGCGCAATTGCGGACATCTGCGCAGGTTAGATCTGCGCCGTAACGATGTGGAGGACCTCTCTCCCATCGCCTCACTTCACCAGCTAAAAGAGCTGACGCTGGACTACAATCTCATCTCCGACCTGTCTCCGCTCGAAGGTCTCGAGCAGCTGCGGCAGCTTTGGCTAATGGGAAACAAGGTCCGCAGCCTAGAGCCGCTGCGCGGGCTTCACAATCTAAATTTGCTGCATTTGCAAGGCAATCCTTTAGAGTCAGGCACACTGGCAGCGCTGCGCAAATGCAAACGCCTAGGCTCACTGGACCTGTCCCACACAGGTATACAGGATATTTCAGACTTGGAATACTGCCGCGCATGGTCCTTAAACCTATATGGTAATCCCGGTCTGACCGGACTAGAAGTCATCGCGACCATGAAGAACCTTAGCTGCCTAGATTTGGACTGGGAAACCGCCCGTCGGTACGACATCACGGCGCTTGTCCCCCGCCTTACAGAACATGCGCGCTATGGGGATCATGTACAATATGTCTGGCCGAAAAAATATTTTGATGAATAACCCGCATGGAGGGATTTTTATGTGTAAAACTTATGACGGAATGATTGGCATCGCAATCGGCGACATGCGCGGATATGGAACACACCACCAGCCGCCCGGAACATGGTCTGATGATACCA
>CAJUII010000049.1:0-5704 GCA_910586405.1 uncultured Lachnospiraceae bacterium | reverse complement strand
ATGCGCGGATATGGAACACACCACCAGCCGCCCGGAACATGGTCTGATGATACCAGTTTGACACTGGCGTTGTTAGACAGTCTGGTCAAAAACCACAGTGTGCACTATGAAGATATCATGGACAAATTTTCTGAATGGCTGCTCTACAATGAATATACCGCAACAGGTGATGTCTTTGATGTGGGCAATGCTACCGCACGCGCAATTATGAACTATGGCCGGGGCATCGACCCTCTACTGTGCGGAGGACCTTCACAGTACGATAACGGAAATGGTTCCTTGATGCGCATTTTACCAGCAGTATTCTACATTCACACGCAGTACGAACTCTCGTTCGGCTCACAGATGGAACTGATACATAATTTGTCCTCCCTGACACATCGGCACCCAATCAGCCTGATCGGGTGCGGCATCTACAGCGCTGTCGCACTGGAGCTTTTAACCGCGAAAACTTCATTGTCAGCGTGTATCCAGCAGGGTATCAATCAGGCTTTTTCGTACTATGAAAAATTGGAATGGCTTGAGCTTTCTGAATACGCCCGTCTAAAGAACATCGCTTCGTTTGCTGCTCTGGAGGAAAACGCTATTGAGAGTACAGGATATATTGTGCATACTCTCGAAGCCGCACTCTGGTGTCTGCTCAACACTGCTTCCTATGCATCGTGTGTCCTCAAAGCAGTCAATCTGGGAGATGACACCGATACCACCGCAGCCGTTGTCGGCGGTCTTGCTGGAATATATTACGGCGCCTCCAGCATTCCGCAGCAATGGCTGGATACCCTGCAAAAGAGCGACTATATGCCGTCATCATATGGGGAAGATGAGACATTTTCCAATCACAGGGGGAATCTTATGAAATTTCTGGCAAATCGAAAACTCGCCACACGCATCAGCATTCTCACCACAATCATTACTTTTACGGGATTGCTGCTGTTATGGCTCATCGTGTCCAGCCGGGTTGCCGACATGGTAGAAAACAATATCACAAATCAAATGATTGACGCTGTCGAGTCGCGCGCTGCCATTATCAACGACTACGTAGCGTCAGCGGAGGAATACATGACCGCCTTCGCGCTTGGCAGCGAGGTGCTTGAACTTCTTGAACACCCAGATGACGCTGCACTGCTGCGGCGTGCGCAGCAATACACAGAGGATTTTGCGGCAGTCAAGGGAATCTTCGAGGGCTTGTATATCGCGACGCCCACGACGCATGTACTGACACACACCTCCGAGCAGGCAATCGGCATCACCACACGAAGCGGAGATTCGCTGGAAGAATTTCAAAATACAATTCTGGCGCAGCCACAATTGACCAATCTGGGCATCATGAAATCCCCCGGAACCGGAAACATGATTCTCTCAATGTACTATCCTTTATTTGACAACGAAAAATGCATCGGATATGTGGGGCCGGCGTTTATGCCAGCCGTCTCATGGATTCGCTGCTCAATCTAAATATCGAAGGACTTCCAAAAAGTGAGTATGTATTTTTGAACGTGGACACAGGCTTGTATCTGTATCATGAAAATGAATCGCTTCTGAACACACAGACGACCGATCAGGGCTATCAGGAAATCCTGCGCCGCATCAAGGCAGACGGCAGCACACAGGCCGGCACTTATTCCTACGCGGACGAGAACGGCATCGACCAGCTCGTTGTCTACAAATACCTCAAAGACCGCAACTGAGTGTTTATGGTGCGTGATGATGCCGCAGAGGTATATCGGGAGGTCGAGACTGTGCGCGCCTCCGTCGGGATTCTGTGCGCGAGTGTCGGCGGTGTCATTGTGCTCGTAACTTTGTTCATACTGTTTCTGGAGGGACGGGAGTTGATGGTGATGGAGCATGCGATCCGGCGTCTTGGCAACTTAGAGCTCTCCGCAGACCAAGAACTCACCCCCTTCTATAATAGAAAAGATGAGATTGGCATGATTGCACAGACAATTCACCATGTCTGTGACTGCCTGCGCAAGACCATCGACGATATTGGCAGAATCCTTGGCGAGATGGCGGACGGCAATATTGCCGTCGATGTGACGAAAAACGAATCATACTACATTGGTGATTTTCGGATTCTGGCAAAAAGCCTGAAAAGTATCCGCACACATCTCACCGATGTCATGCGCGATATCACCCAGATTGCCCAAAAAGTAAACAACGGCGCCAATCAGGTATCGGAGGGCGCGCAGTCTCTGTCCCACGGCACTGCACAGCAGAAGGAGTCCATCAATGGACTGGTATCCAATATCACTGACATCACAGATCAAATCCAAAACAGCACTGTGCGCTGCGGCAATGCCAGCGATCTCGTATCGCGCGCGACAGGCTATGCGGCTGAGGCAGATACCAAAATGGAACAGCTCATCACTTCCACAAGAAACCTTGACCAGTCCTCAATCAAAATCAGCAGCATCACCAAAACTATTGAGGATATCGCATTCCAGACAAATATCCTTGCGCTGAACGCCTCCATAGAAGCTTCCCGCGCAGGCGTCGCCGGAAAAGGCTTTGCCGTCGTCTCAGATGAGGTGCGCAGCCTCGCTGCCAAATCCGCTGAGGCCGCAAAGGACACCAGCGCACTGATCGACCGGTCTCTCCATGATGTCAAGACGGGCACGGAATCCACGAACCTCGCCATCTCCGCAATGCAGGTGATCAATGAATGCATTCAGTCGATCAAAGTGCAGATGGATGAGATTGCACTCGCCAGCGTCCAGCAGTCTGAAATGATTGTCTCGGTGGAAAACCGAATCAAGGAAGTCTCCAAAGTGATTCAGGAAAATTCTGACGCCGCCGAGGAGAGCGCAGCCATCTCCAATGAGCTGACCGAGCAGTCCCAGACGCTCAACCGGCTGATTAGCCAGTTCCGAATACAATAGTTCTGCTGCTAACTATTTTGCCGATATCAATTTTGATCTCTACATAGAAGAAAAATCCGATAAGACATCTTTATCAAAACTGTCTTATCGGATTTTTCTAATTAAAGCATTGCTCATCTTTCCAATTAAATAAATTCTTTTATCTTTCCCCGTAAATATACTGTGTCAGTGCCGCAAATTCTTCCAGTGTCAGAGCCTCCCCTCGTATTGTGAATGACAGCCCCATTTTTTCTAGTGCACGCAAGACGCTCTCTTTTTCCAGTCGGATACCTGTAGCGTTTGCCAGTGCGTTGACCAATGTCTTTCTGCGCTGGTTAAATGACGCACGAATAATGTCAAACAACAGCTTTTCATCTGGAACAACCACGGGAGGTTTGTCATGGCGTATCAGTTTTATGACAGCACTGTCAATATTAGGGCGCGGCATAAAACAGCTCGCAGGCACTGTCAGCATAACTTCTGGCTTGGCATAATACTGAACCGCCAAAGACAGTGCACCGTAGTCTTTTGTTCCCGGACCAACCTGCATACGCTCCGCCACTTCCTTCTGCACCATGATGGTAATACTGTCTAGTGGCACATGACTTTCGAAGAGTCCCATGATGATTGGCGTCGTAATATAATATGGAAGGTTTGCAACGACTTTGATTGGTTTCCCATTATTTTTATCCTGTACGATCGCATTCACATCAAGCTTTAAAATATCCTCATTGATGATTGTCACATTGTCATACGCCGACAATGTGTCCTGTTCAAGTATCGGAATTAGCTTTCTATCAATCTCTACAGCGACAACTTCTCTTGCATGTTCACATAAATACTGGGTCATTGTGCCAATCCCTGGTCCAATCTCAAGCACACAGTCCGTTTCGCACACCCCCGCTGCATCGATGATTTTCTCAAGAATATTTGCATCAATCAGAAAATTCTGCCCATATTTTTTCTGAAAATTAAACTGATACTTCTGTAATATTGCTATTGTATTTGTCGGGTTCCCAAGTGTTGCCATCTGTTTTCCTCCTAGCGCTCTATATGGTACATCTGCCTAGCATTTTCTTCCGTGACAGATACCACCTCATCATACGTCATCCCTTTGATCTGCGCAATTTTCTGTGCGATAACTGGTAAATTAAATGAAGAATTTCTCGTGCCGCGGTTTGGCTCCGGTGCCAGGTACGGGCTGTCCGTCTCAAGCAGAATCCGCTCAATTGGAACAGACTCCACCACTTCCTTCAATTTTCTGCCATTCTTAAATGTGACAACACCGCCGATTCCAATATAAAATCCCAGAGCCACATATTCGAGTGCCATCTCCACACTGTAGGAAAAACAGTGCACAACACCACCGACTTCCCCAACATTATGCGCTGAGATCATATCAAAAGTATCCTTCGCGGCATCCCTGGAGTGAATGATCACCGGTTTTTGGATGGTTTTTGCAAGTTCAAGCTGACGTGCAAACCATCGCTTCTGCGTCTCCTGTGCCGGCTCCTTCCAATAGTAGTCAAGCCCAATCTCCCCAATTGCTACCACTTTCTTATGCCTACACTGCTCTTGAAGCCATTCGAAATTTTCTTCATTTAATTCTGCGGTCTCACTAGGATGTACCCCTGCTGCCGCGTAGACAAAAGGATACTTCTCGGCGAGTTGAATACTCTTCTGTGTGCTGCTCAGACTCGCGCCTACATTGACCACATATCCTATTTCATTTTCCTGCATGGACATAAGCAGCCTCTCTCTGTCTTCATCAAATGCTTCGTCATCATAGTGAGCATGTGTTTCAAATATCATGATCTTCTACCCTCTTTTTCTAAATTTTTGTCCAGCGTATTGCTCCATTGCACTCCATCTGATTAAATCTCGAAGATAAGTATATATTACACGTGCCATGCAAGCGCGTTTTACTGTCAAAGTTGCGCCTAACTTCCTAGGAGATTCCTACACACATTAAAATTCATAACGATCTCGGACTTTCATATTTAAAATATGATAATAGAAAAGTAGAAAAATGTCAATCTCCCGCATTCCCCTTATTGTTTATACTTACTATCTGCCTACACCCTGATTAAAAGTTTTGGGCACTACATAATGATAAATATAGTGTCCTACAAAATGGTTATGCTGCTGATATATCTGAAAAAATTTGTCTTACAAAGTATCTTGCAATTCAAGACTGCATATGCTATAATTGCCGTAGGCAAAGGATAGAAATAGACACTATTTCACCGTAAACGAAAACCCCAAGGGCTGTGAACACTTGGGGTTTTCTATTCCATTCAGAGCTGGCTTATTACTCAGGCTTATTACCGTCAGACATCTTGTCAAGCCATTTGCAAAGATAATAGGCAGCTACCTTTGCCATAACAGATGTAATAAAGGATAGAATTTCGGACACTATCTCACCCCCTTCCTGAAACCAGGTATAGGGCGGTAACATTTATAATAATAATTGAATTGTCAAAAATTGTCAATTTCAATTGAAATCTGATACCAGATATGATAATATAAAACCAATCAATCTCTATAAGGATATGAGGCAGTGGAGCCATGCGCAGGCAATGAAGCTGTTTTATATCCTTATTTTATTATTGATATTCTGAATGTGCTGAACTTTTACATCTTCATTTACTTGTGAATAAGGGTAAAGCTTGTCATATATTGATATTAAGGTTTCTTGTGACATGGAATTTGGTGTTTTTTCTGAAAAACTTTGTACTGCATTTAATACACGACCTAAATATATTACTTTTGTTACTGGATCAGTCACTTCAATACTTTTTAGAGTACATTCATTTGAGAATACAACAACAGAATAAATCGGAACG
>CAJUII010000048.1:15214-23837 GCA_910586405.1 uncultured Lachnospiraceae bacterium | reverse complement strand
AAGGCTGGACATGGAACGCATGAAGCTGGTGAATTTGAATGAGGAGTGAATATTCAAAACCAGGACTGTCCAAGAATGACAGTCCTGGTTTTCTGTTATATTTTAAAAATTTCCCCGCCATTTTGATAGAGCTTTATAATATGGCGGATTTTTTCTGTCGGCGTAGACACAGGCTCGATCGACAGGTCATGATTTAGGAAATCAATGATAGAGGCAAGGAATTTGCTCATATCCGCTTCAAGATAATAAGGCTTTGTCAGCAATTCAGGCGGACGATAGCAGAGATTGGTCGTGATAACCTTGTCAAACACGCCTTCCGCAAATGCCTTGTCAAAGGCGGCAAAGCCGTTTGTGAAAAGACCAAACGTTGTGCAGATAAACACATGTTTCGCATTCATGGATTTTAACTGTCTCGCCGTGTCAAGCATACTCTCACCGGAGGAAATCATATCGTCAATGATAATAATATCCTTGCCTTCGATATCATTGCCCAGAAATTCGTGGGCAACGATTGGATTCTTGCCGTTTACGATGGTAGAGTAGTCACGTCTTTTGTAGAACATACCAGTGTCAGCGCCAATCACTGTCGAGAAGTAGATTGCCCTGTCTAGTGCACCTTCATCGGGTGAGATGACAATGATATGATCTTTGTCCAGTTTCAAATCTTTTTCTGAGTGCAAAAGTGCCCTTAAAAATTGATAATGTGCCGTAAAATTGTCAAAACCGCTCAGCGGAGAGGCATTCTGGATTCTAGGGTCGTGGGCGTCAAAGGTGATAAAATTGCTCACACCCATTTTGGTGAGCTCTTTGAATGCATAGGCGCAGTCAAGGGATTCCCTGCCTGTTCTCCTGTGCTGCCTGCCCTCATACAAAAAGGGCATGATGACGTTGATGCGGTGTGCCTTTCCGTTTGTCGCAGCGATGACACGCTTTAAATCTTGGTAGTGGTCATCGGGAGACATGTGGTTGGTATAACCATTCATGGTGTATGTCAGGCTGTGGTTGCACACATCCACAAGAATGAACACGTCCTTTCCGCGCACGGTTTCATCTAGTACAGCTTTTCCCTCACCGCTGTAAAAGCGGGGTGTGCTGAATTGAAACAGATAGTTTTTCTCTGAGTAGCCTTGAAATGCAGGGTCATTAATATAAACATTATTCACTTTGCTGCGAAAGTTGACCAGATAGTTATTTACTTGATTTCCAAGCTCAGCAGCACCGTTTAAGACCATTAACTTTAGCGGCGCTACGGGCATGGCATTTTTTAGCTGCTTCAAATATGACATTATGTTCCATTCCTTTCTCGATGGGGTTACAATTTATCCATGAATGCTGCCGGCGTAAATTGTCTATTATATTTTATATCATTCAGGTAGTGACACGTCAAGGAATTTCTAGTATTATTATTAAAAGGGCAGTCATGTGATCGTAAATAAGATAAAAGATATGAAAGTAAAAAAGTTTTTAAAGAGTAGAAATAAGAAAGTTAGAAATAAGGAAAGTTAGAAATAAGAAAGCAGAAAATTATAAAATAACAGAGATTAAATAAGGAATAAAAACATGAACAAACAGCATTTGCACACTGTAGCGTGCGTCACCGCGGGCAGTATTGCCGAAGAACTTGAGATTGAGGCGGGCGACACGCTCATGGAAATTAATGGAACTAAAATAGAAGATATTTTTGATTATCAGTATCTGACGCAGGATGAATATATTGAAGTGCTGATCCGCAAACCGTCAGGGGAGGAATGGCTTCTTGAGATTGATAAGGAATACGATGAGGATTTAGGAATTACTTTTGAAAATGGGCTGATGGACGAGTACCGTTCCTGCCATAATAAATGCATTTTCTGTTTTATAGACCAGATGCCAAAGGGAATGCGGGACACCCTGTACTTCAAAGATGATGACTCCAGACTCTCGTTTTTACAAGGAAATTATGTGACACTGACAAATATGTCAGACAACGATGTGGACCGCATTATCAGATATCACCTCTCGCCGATCAATGTGTCCTTTCAGACAACCAATCCTGAACTTCGGTGCAAGATGCTCAACAACCGCTTTGCAGGGCAGGCACTGGAAAAGGCATGGCGGCTCGCGGCAGCGGGGATTGTCATGAATGGGCAGATTGTGCTGTGCAAGGGCGTCAATGACGGGGCAGAGCTTGAGCGCAGCATTGAGGACCTCTCGCACTATCTGCCCAATCTGGAGAGTGTATCTGTCGTTCCGGTGGGATTGTCCAAATACCGTGAGGGATTGTTTCCACTAGAGCCTTTTACGAAGGAGGACGCAAAGCAGGTGCTTTCTACAGTACACAAATGGCAGGACAGGGTGTTTTCTGAATACGGCTTGCATTTTATTCATGCAAGCGATGAGTGGTATATCCTTGCGGGCGAAAAACTGCCGGAGGAGGAGCGCTACGACGGTTATCTGCAACTGGAAAACGGAGTCGGTATGCTGCGCCTTTTGATGAATGAGTTTCAGGAGGCGCTTGACGCATTCGGACATACAGAAGGTGTGATCATACCGCCAAGAGAGCTGTCGATTGCGACAGGAAAACTTGCCTGCCGGTTTATAAAAGAGATGGCCGAACAGGTTACAGCGCTGTTTCCGCAGATAACAGTGCATGTATATGCGATACGAAACGACTTTTTCGGGGAGATGATAACGGTCTCCGGGCTGTTGACAGGGCAGGATTTGTCAGCACAGCTCATGGGTCAGAGACTGGGGGAGAAGCTGCTGCTGCCGCAGAATGTTTTAAAGAGCGGTGAGCCGGTATTTTTGGATGATATGACGCTCGCAGAACTCGAAAAGGCTTTACAAGTGCGGATAGATATTGTAAAATCAAGCGGGCAGGATTTGCTGGACGCAATTCTTTTGTAACACGCACAGCAGGATACTGCGTGTTGCGGAGGGTATACTATAACACGAGAAATGGAGATACAAAATAAAATGGAAAATAGAACCAAGAAACCGATTGTGGCGATCGTGGGCAGGCCCAATGTAGGGAAATCGACATTGTTTAATGCGCTCGCGGGTGATAAGATTTCGATTGTAAAGGATACGCCGGGGATTACAAGAGACCGCATCTATGCGGATGTGAGCTGGCTGAACTGGAATTTTACGATGATTGATACCGGCGGTATCGAGCCGGACAGCAAGGATATTATCTTGTCTCAGATGCGTGAGCAGGCGCAGATTGCCATTGACACGGCAGATGTTATCATTTTCCTTGTCGATGTGCGGCAGGGACTGGTTGATGCGGATGCCAAAGTGGCAGATCTGCTCAGAAGAAGCCGCAAGCCTGTCGTGCTCGTCGTGAACAAGGTGGACAGCTTTGCCAAGATGGAGGCAGATGTCTATGAGTTTTATAATCTCGGCATCGGTGAACCCTATCCAATATCGTCGGTGAACAAGCTTGGGTTTGGCGAGATGCTTGACGCGGTGACAGTGCTGTTTGACAAGGAGGCGCTGACAGACGAGGAGGACGACAGACCCAGAATTGCGATTGTGGGCAAACCGAATGTGGGGAAATCTTCTATTATTAATAAAATTGCAGGAGAGAACCGAGTGATTGTGTCTGATATTGCCGGGACGACGCGGGATGCCATCGACACGGAAATCATATACAATAACAGGGAGTATGTGCTGATTGACACGGCTGGTCTGCGCCGGAAAAATAAAATTAAAGAAGAGCTTGAGCGTTTTATGATTATTCGGACAGTGAGTGCTGTAGAGCGTGCAGATGTGGTGGTGCTTGTGATTGACGCCGTGGAGGGCGTTACGGAGCAAGATGCCAAGATTGCCGGAATCGCACATGACAGGGGGAAAGGCATTGTCATCGCAGTCAACAAATGGGACGCGATCGAGAAGGACGACAAGACCATTTACCGTTTTACAGAGCGGGTGCGCAACACACTCTCCTTTATGCTCTATGCGGAGATTGTATTTATATCTGCGGTCACAGGACAACGGCTGAACAAGCTTTTTGAGACGATCGACATGGTGATTGAAAACCAGTCCCTCCGCATATCGACTGGGGTTGTCAACGAGATTGTCACCGAGGCTGTGGCACTCCAGCAGCCGCCTTCAGACAAGGGAAAGCGGCTCAAAATTTTCTATACAACGCAGGCAGGTGTGAAGCCGCCGACGTTTGTGGTATTTGTCAATGATAAGGAGTTGATGCACTTTTCATATACCAGATACCTTGAAAATAAGATCCGAGAGGCGTTTGGCTTTCGGGGAACGCCGTTAAAATTTATTATCAGGGAACGCAAAGAGGATAAATAAATGCTTTAGGAAAGGACTTTGTGTAAAATGATTCGTTTCGTATGTTTATTGATTGGTTATGTCTTTGGCTGCTTCCAGACTTCATATATTTATGGCAGGCTGCACGGCATTGATATTAGGAAATATGGAAGTGGGAATGCGGGCACGACAAATTCTCTCCGCGTTCTTGGAAAAAAAGCAGGTGCAATTGTCTTATTTTGTGATATTATTAAGACAGGGCTTGCAATGACTGCCGTGCGGCTGTTGTTTCGCGAGCAGTACGGTGAGATCTTGTATCTGCTTGCAATCTATGCGGCAGCGGGGGCGATTTTGGGACATAATTTTCCTTTTTATCTTGGTTTCAAGGGAGGGAAGGGAATTGCCTGCACAGCAGGGCTTGTGATATTCTTTCACCCGTACATGCTCATTCCACAGGTTATTACCTTTTTCGGAATCTTTTTTGCGACGCATTATGTGTCACTGGGTTCCTTGGTTGTGGAAATTGTGCTGATTGCAGAGATGGTCATTTTTGGGCAGATGGGCGTATGGGGAATGGAACAGGCTGCGCTGAATGAGCTGTATCTGGTCACGGTTCTCTTGGCAGCACTTGCCTTTTGGGGACATCGGGCAAATATCAAACGGTTGTTACATAAGGAGGAAAGAAAGACCTATTTGAGTAAAAAGAGTGAAGAATGATTGAAGGGGGTTCGTTATGGCAAAGGTAGGAATGATTGGAGCAGGAAGCTGGGGCATCGCATTGTCGGTACTGCTGCACAACAATGGACATGACATTACCGTGTGGTCGGCATTAAAAGATGAAATTGATATGCTAAGCAGGGAGCATGAGCATAAGGATAAGCTTCCGGGGGTAAAACTTGCGCAGGACATTGTGTTCACGACAGTGCTTGCGGAGGCTGTTAAAGATAAGGATATTCTGGTACTTGCTGTGCCTTCTTCGTACACGAGGACTACAGCGCACAGCATGAAGGAGATGGTGCCGGCGGGGCAGATTATCGTGAATGTGGCAAAGGGAATTGAGGAATCCACGCTCATGACGCTCTCACAGGTGATCGAGGAGGAGGTGCCGCAGGCAGATGTGGCAGTTTTGTCAGGTCCTTCCCATGCGGAGGAGGTTGGCAAGTGTATTCCGACAACGATCGTGGTGGGTGCACAGACAAAAAAGACAGCGGAATTTATCCAATCGGTGTTTATGAGCGATGTGTTCCGTGTTTATACCAGTCCAGATGTGCTGGGGATTGAGCTTGGTGCGGCATTGAAAAACGTGGTTGCGCTGGCTGCTGGCATCGCGGACGGTCTTGGCTATGGCGACAACACAAAGGCTGCGCTCATCACGCGCGGCATCACAGAGATCGGACGGCTTGGCATGGAGATGGGCGGCAGGTTTGAGACATTTTGCGGGTTGTCTGGCATTGGCGATCTGATCGTGACCTGTGCGAGTATGCACAGCCGCAACAGACGCGCCGGAATCCTGATTGGTCAGGGCAGGACGATGGAGGAGGCGATGGCGGAGGTCAAAATGGTGGTCGAGGGTGTCTATTCGGCAAAGGCGGCAATGCGTCTGGCGCAGAAGTATCAGGTCGAGCTTCCAATCATTGAGCAGGTGAACGAGGTGCTGTTTCATGGAAAGCCGGCAGCGGCGGCAGTGAAGGACTTAATGATACGTGACAAAAAGATTGAGATCGCGCATGATGAGGACTGGGGCGAGCACTGAAATGAGATCACGTGCTGCGATAATAAACAGGCGAAAATCTGCGATTAAAAATAAAAGAAACAGAAAGGAAAACATACAAAATGACAAACACACAGTTTAACAGTACGCAGGATTATGTGGCGAGCGAAGAACTTCTCGCGAGTGTGAATGTGGCGATCGCACTGCAAAAGCCGCTTCTGATCAAGGGGGAGCCGGGCACAGGCAAGACCATGCTCGCGCAGGCAGTCGCGAACTCGCTCGGCAAAAAGCTTATCATATGGAATATCAAGTCCACGACAAAGGCACAGGACGGCTTATATATGTATGATACGATTCAGCGTCTTTATGACGGGCAGTTTGGGGTTGAGGGCGTCGATGATATCGCCAGATACATCAAGCTTGGAAAGCTTGGCGAGGCTTTTGAGAGCGATGAGCAGGTGATCTTGTTGATCGACGAGATTGACAAGGCAGATTTGGAGTTTCCAAATGACTTGCTCTGGGAGCTAGACCAAATGGAGTTTTATATCCATGAGACAAAGCGCACAGTCAAGGCAAAACACCGCCCGATTGTCATAATAACATCAAATGCCGAGAAGGAGTTGCCAGATGCATTTTTGAGGAGGTGTATCTTCCATTATATTGATTTCCCAGATGCAGCGCTCATGGAGGAGATCATTAAGACGCATTATCCCAATGTTGAGGAAAATCTGATGAAACATGCGATGCAGGTATTTTATGATATCCGTGCACTTCGTGATGTGCGCAAGAAGCCGAGCACTTCAGAGTTGATCGACTGGATTAACGCGCTTCAGATTGGCGGAATCCCAGCGGATACACTGCGGTCGAAACTGCCGTTTGTCGGTGTGGTCGTGAAGAAGGATGAGGATTTGGAGACAGTGCGGCAGGAGATTCATTAACAGTTCATAGTAGATAGAATGAGGGAAAAGCATGTTTTCTAAATTTTTCTATACATTAAAAGAAAAAGGGCTTGAAGTCTCGCTGGGAGAGTGGCTTGATTTGCAGGAGGCGCTTGACAAGGGGCTTTGTGAGAGCTCGCTGACACAGTTTTACTATGTGGCGAGAATGATACTGGTAAAGAGCGAGACCGAATTTGACAAGTTTGACATGGCTTTTGAGGAGTGCTTTAAGGGGGTAAAGACGGAGACAGAGGTCGGCAAAAATATGCTCCGCTGGCTCGACAAGTCCGACATGATGGAGCTTGCCCACGAGGAGGCAAGGAAGCATCTGAACCAAGTCGAAGAGATTCAGGTAGATAAAGACGATGTGGAGGAGAAATTCAAGCAGCGCCTCAAAGACCAGAATGAAGAGCATAACGGGGGAAGCTTCTGGATTGGCACCATGGGAAAAACGTCCTTTGGCAATATGGGCGGCAATGTCGGCGGCGTGCGCGTCGGCGGACAGACAGGCTACCAGTCGGCATTCTCCGTGGTCGGGGCACGCAAGTACCGGGATTTCAGGGACGACAAGGTGATTGACAACCGTCAATTCCAGATGGCACTGCGCCGTCTGCGCCAGTTTTCTACAAAATTAGACATCCCAAAGTCAGAGCTCGATATAGACCAGACGATCGACAAAACCTGTAACAACGGCGGATATCTACAGATCGAGATGATGAAGCCGCGCAAAAATGCAGTGAAGCTGCTGCTTTTGATGGATTCCGGCGGAACGATGATTCCGTATACGAGATTGATGAACGATTTGTTTCAGTCAGTCAATAAATCCAATCATTTTAAGGATGTGAAAGTCTATTATTTCCATAACTGTATCTATTCTAAGCTGTACAAGACGCCAGAGTGTGAGAATGGCGACTGGATTGACACGGAGTGGCTGTTCCGCAATGTTGGCAGCGATTATAAAGTCATCATCGTGGGGGACGCGGCGATGGCGCCGGAGGAGCTTTATTCAAACACAGGCAATTACAGGGGACCAAACGGCGGCTTGTCTGGTTTTGAGTGGCTTCATCTGATGAGACGGCATTACAAAAAGATCGTGTGGATGAATCCCAAGATGGCGCCGGGCAGAGCGCCGTGGCGCGAGGCGGAGACAGCGGTGAAGGAGATTTTTCCCATGTATAAGCTGACAGTGAAGGGGCTGAATGAAGCGATGGTCAAGCTGATGGTGAATAAATAACAATACAGATGTAAAAAGGGAATTAGTACGTAAGAGAGAAGGACGAGGAGATGGAAAAGAAGGCGCCTGAGAGAAAGGTACGATTGCAAGAGGGTGACGTTTTTTACGTCTATGATAAGCGGATCAATAGGTGTATCAGGGAAGATTGTGAAGGGATAGTCAAATATGGTCTTACGCTCAAGGTGATCATGCCAAACGGCGATGCGCTCAACACTTACGAATGCAATAAATGTCATATGAAATACACAGCGTATCCCAACTATGTGCGTCTGACAGAAACCGGCGGACTGTGTATATACAACTGTGAGGAAGTGAAGGCGCGCGACCAGAAACGCGCCGCAGATGCTGTCAAACATGCTGCCAAAGGAAAAAGAAAACCGTTTGGGCGCAGGGCAGGATATAAGGCAAAGCCACAGAAACAGAAAAAGAATTTTAATAAAAAGATAAATCAAAATATGAATCAGTAGTCACCGAAAAGAACCAGAACTG
>CAJUII010000048.1:0-15114 GCA_910586405.1 uncultured Lachnospiraceae bacterium | reverse complement strand
AATAAAAAGATAAATCAAAATATGAATCAGTAGTCACCGAAAAGAACCAGAACTGAAAAAGGACAGTTTAGGTTCTTTTTTTGTAGGAGCATGCATAAGTTTAAGTAGAAAATTGAAAAGATTTTAATGAAACGAACAGGATTATCGTATGGGAAAGGGGAAAACAATGGGACAGCTTGACGGAACTCAGGAATTTAATTTATACAGGGATATCAGCCAGCGCACCGGCGGGGAAATCTATATTGGCGTAGTGGGGCCTGTCAGAACGGGAAAATCCACATTTATTAAACGATTTATGGATTTGATGGTATTGCCGCAGATTGAAAATGAGCATGAGAGGACGCGCACGCAGGATGAACTGCCACAGAGCAGCGGCGGGCGCACCATCACGACCACAGAGCCGAAATTTATACCAAAGGAGGCAGCACAGATCGAGATTAGTGACGGCATCAATGTGAAAGTGCGTCTGATTGACTGTGTGGGCTATATGGTGGAGGGCGCCGCCGGACATATGGAGGAAGATGTGGAGCGCATGGTCAAAACGCCGTGGTCCAAAGAGGAAATCCCATTCACACAGGCGGCGGAGATTGGCACCAGAAAGGTGATACAGGATCACTCCACCATTGGAATTGTCGTTACGACGGACGGCAGCTTTGGCGAGATACCGCGCAGCTCGTACAAAGCGGCAGAGGAGCAGACAATCACAGAGTTAAAAGAGCTTGGCAAACCGTTTGTCGTGCTAGTGAACACGACAAAGCCATACGCTGAGGAGGCAAAGGAGATTGCCGCAGAACTAGAAAAGAAATATATGGTAAAGGCAATTCCTGTGAATATCGAACAGCTCAGAAGAGATGATATCACGATGATTTTAGAGCAGGTGATGTATGAGTTTCCGGTGTCTGTCATTGAGTTTTATACACCGAAGTGGATGGATATCATGGAAATCGACAATCCGATGAAAAAAGAAGTGATTGAGAAGCTGCACATTATTATGGAGAAGGTCAGAACTGTGCGTGATCTGGTGGAGAAGGATTTCAGCCAGCTGCTAGAGAAGGACAGTGAGTACATCAAACGCTGCAAGTATGACAAAGTGAATATTGCAGACGGTTCGGCAGCGTTCTTGTTAGAGGGTGACACGAAATATTATTATGAACTGTTAAGCGCTATGACCGGAGAAAATGTGTCGGGAGAATATCAGCTTATGCAGCTCTTGTCAAGTCTGGCAGATATGAAACGGGAGTATAAAAAGGTGCTCAATGCGCTTGAGAGTGTGCGGCAAAAAGGCTATGGCGTCGTCACGCCAGAGCGCGATGAGATTATGCTCGAGAATCCGACACTCATCAAACACGGCAATAAATACGGCGTGAAGATCAAGGCGCAGAGTCCGTCAATACATATGATTAAGGCAAATATCGAGACAGAAATCGCACCGATCGTCGGCACACAGCAGCAGGCGCAAGATTTGATCAGCTATATTTCAGATGCGGAGACCTCCAAAGAGGGGATTTGGGAGACGAATATTTTTGGCAAGACAGTCGAACAGCTTGTCAACGACGGCATCACGAGCAAGGTTTCTATGATCGGGGAGGAGAGCCAGATTAAATTACAGGATACCATGCAGAAGATTGTCAATGACTCCAATGGTGGGATGGTCTGCATTATCATATAACACGCAGGAGACCAGAGCGGTCTCCTGTTTTTGGTTGTTCTGGTTTGAAATATATGGTATAGTAAAACAGTAGCGTATAGAGCAAAATAATGAAGTGAGGATAAAAGATATGGATAACAGAGAACTGATCAGACTAGCGCTGGCAGCACGTCAAATGGCGTATGCACCCTATTCAAAATACAGGGTGGGCGCTGCGCTCTTGACAAAGCAGGGCAAAGTTTATCAAGGATGTAACATCGAAAACGCCGCGTACACACCGTCAAACTGTGCAGAACGGACGGCGTTTTTTAAGGCGGTAAGCGAGGGAGAACGTGGATTTGAAGCGATTGCGATCGTGGGCGGTTCGCAGGACAATCCAACAGACTATGCATATCCCTGCGGCGTGTGCAGGCAGGTGATGATGGAATTTTGCAATCCAGAAGAATTTCGGATTATCACAGCAGTTTCCGAGGAACAATATATGGAGCAGACACTTGCGGCGATGCTTCCGCATGGATTTGGTCCCGAAAATTTAAAGGAGTCGTGACAGCGTATGGAATTGTTGGTATTACTAATCATATTGTTCGCTGTGTTCTTGTATGTGATGGTCCGCGGTGCATTGGATGAAAAGAGCCGCAAAAAGAAATACCGCAGGCAGCTAAAGGAGTTGTATGGCAGCTTTCCAGACAGAACCTACAGTGCCGAGGAGTTAGACAAGATTTCACGGTATTACTGGCATAAGCGCGAGGCATCGAGTCATGATATTGATGAAATCACATGGAATGATCTGGGAATGGACAGCATCTTTGCGCGCATGAATTTTACGCAGTCCTCGTCGGGGGAAGAATATCTGTATGCGATGCTGCGGCAGCCGGTCACAGATGACAGAGACGGTGCCAAGGCGCAGATGTCGGCACAGATTGAGTACATGATGGAACATGAGAAAGAGCGGCTCGACACAATGATGTCGCTCAAGGAACTAGGATATACAGGCAAGTATTCCCTTTCTGACTATCTGGACTATCTCGATGAACTGGGCGTGCGCAGCAACAAAGTACATTATGGGTGCATATTGCTGCTTCTGGTATCGGCCGCGGTTTTGTTTGTGCGGACTTCGCTGGGCGTGCCGATGCTGATTGGAACAGCGTGTTTTAATATTGTGACGTACATGAAAGAGAAGGGCATCGCGGCGCCGTATGTGACAACTTTTGCGTATATTATTCGGCTGCTGCACTGTGCAGACGAGATTGTGGGACATTCATTGGGGCCAGAGATGGAGAACTATGTTGCTGGTTTAAAGGCAAAACGCAGCGGGTTCAAGGACTTTGAGAAGCATTCAGGAATGGTGCTCAAAATGAATGCATCGACCGGAAATATTGATGAATTATTGTTTGACTATATCAAGATGCTGACCCATATTGATCTGATTCGTTTTAATACAATGCTCCATATCGTGCATCAGAATAAAGCTGCAATCATTGGGCTGGCAGGGGAGATCGGCTACATCGACGCCGTGATCTCTATTGGGTATTTCAGGGCTGCGCTGCCGTATTACTGTACGCCCCTTTTGCAGACTGGCAGCGACGGCCGCTTCGTGATCAGTGAGGGATTTCATCCCTGTATTGAAAATCCTGTGGCAAACAGTTTCGCACAGAGCAGGGGAATGATTATCACAGGCTCTAACGCGTCGGGCAAATCGACGTTTCTGAAAATGACGGCAATCAATGCGATCCTGTCGCAGACCGTCTACACCTGTGCGGCAAAGATGTATAAGGGGAATTATTACAGGATTTATTCGTCCATGTCGCTGCGCGACAATCTCGACAGTGGGGAGAGTTATTATATTGTGGAGATCAAGGCATTAAAACGCATTATAGACGCCGCCGATACAAAAGATGCTGCGCCGCTGTTGTGCTTTGTAGATGAAGTGCTGCGCGGGACAAATACGGTAGAGCGCATAGCGGCTTCGACACAGATCTTAAAGAGGCTTTCGCAAAAAGGGATTTATTGTTTTGCGGCGACACATGATATTGAGCTGACGCATTTATTAGAACAGGACTATGAAAACTGTCATTTCGAGGAGGAAGTCAGAGATGGAGATGTGCTGTTCTCATACAGGCTGCTCGAGGGGCGGGCGCACACCAGAAACGCGATCAAGCTGCTGGAAATCATCGGATTTTCAAAGGAGATTATTCGTAAAGCAGATGATATGGCAGGTGCATTTCTGAGAACTGGCGAGTGGAAGGCAATCTAAGGAGGCTGTCATGAAAAAGGTGCTGTCAGTTTATCTGAAACCATATTACGGAAGAATGCTGTTTGGATTTATCATTAAGTTTATCGGCACGATCATGGACCTTTGCCTGCCGTGGATACTGGCATATATGATTGATACGGTTATCCCGCAGGGCAGGAAAAACAGCATCTATCTATGGGGATTTGCAATGCTGGTGTGCTCAGTGCTCGCATTGACATTCAATGTCATTGCAAACCGCATGGCGTCCAAGGTAGCGCGGGATACAACAGAGACATTGCGCCATGATCTGTTTGAGCGGGTGATGTGGCTTTCCAATGCAAAGACAGATGCATTTACAAAGCCGTCGCTGATCTCAAGGCTCACGACAGATACATACAACATACACCAGATGTTAGGGCGGGTTCAGCGCCTTGGCGTGCGTGCACCGATTCTGGTCATTGGCGGAATCCTTGTGACGCTGACACTAGATCCTGTGCTGACGCTTGTGCTGGTCTCTGTGATGCCAGTCACGGCGTATGTCACGTACTATTTTTCAAATAAAAGTATTCCCATGTACCATGCCTTGCAGAGAGCAGTTGACAAGTTTGTCCGCCTGCTGCGGGAGGATATTGCCGGAATCCGCGTGATCAAGGCGCTCTCAAAGACGGAGTATGAGATCGAGCGGTATGACGCGTTAAACAAAGAAGTCATCGCACTTGAAAAAAAGGCAGATATCACGATGGCAATCGTCAATCCAGCGACGAATCTTTTTCTGAATCTGGGGCTTGTGTTTGTCGTGATTGTCGGCGCATACAGAGTGAATGCGGGAAGTTCAGAGGTTGGAAAAATTCTTGCTTTTCTTACGTATTTTACGATTATTTTAAATGCGATGATCAATATCTCAAAGATGTTCGTGATCGTTTCCAAGGCAGTTGCCTCGGCGAACCGTATCGCGCAGGTCATTGATGAGCCGGAGGAAATGCTGCTTGCGCACTGTGAACGGCTGGCAGAGGAGGCGGCGTATATTCGTTTTGCGCATGTTTCTTTTTCCTATAAACCGATACAGGAGGAGCCTAATTTAGACGATATCAATTTTTCGCTTGACAAGGGGGAGACGCTGGGGATTATAGGGGCGACTGGATCGGGTAAAAGTACACTCGCTGCACTGTTAATGCGCTTTTATGAGGTGAGCAAAGGAGAGATCTACATAGAGGGCGAAAATATTCGAGCCATGCCGACAGGCAGATTGCGGGAGCATTTTGGCGTCGTTTTTCAGAATGATACACTATTTGAGGATTCGATTGCAGAGAATGTCCGCATGGGACGGAAGTTGTCCGAGGACGAAATCAAGGCGGCGATCGCACAAGCTAAGGCAAAGGAGTTTGTCGAGGAAGCAGGGCGCGGGTATGACAGTCATATTACTGTGCGAGGGGCAAATCTGAGCGGCGGTCAGAAACAGCGTATTTTGATTGCGCGGGCACTGGCTGCGCACCCTGATATTTTGATATTGGATGATTCTTCGAGCGCACTTGATTACAAGACGGATGCTGCGCTCAGACATGAGCTGGCGGTACATTTTGCGGACATGACGAAGATCATTATCGCACAGCGGGTCAGCTCCATCATGCACGCAGACCGAATCATTGTGCTGGAGGATGGGAAAATGGTTGGCTATGGGACGCATGATACACTTTTGGAACAATGTGAAGTGTACCGTGAAATCAGAGATTCACAATTATAGCAGGCAGGGGGAGTTATTATGGCGGAGGATCAAAAGAAGTATGAAAAGCCAAAGAATCGAAAAGGCACGATACTGCGTCTAGGAACGTATCTGATGCAGTATTGGTATTGGGTGCTACTCGCCCTTTTGCTGACGGTTGGCAGCAATCTGCTTGCATTGGTTGGACCGATGCTTTCAGGCTATGCGATAGACGCGATTGAGCCGGGAATTGGTAAGGTGGATTTCCCAAAGGTGTTTTATTATGCGGGAATGATGGTGGTGTTCTATCTGATTTCTTCATTATTGTCCTATATTCTCGCTGTTTTGATGATTCAAATCAGCCGTAAGGTGGTGTATCAGATGCGGGAAGATGTTTTTACACATCTGCTGGATCTTCCTGTGGGATATTTTGACACACATCAGACAGGGGATGTCATCAGCCGTATTTCCTACGATATTGATACCGTCAATACATCTCTTGCAAACGATTTTATACAGATTCTTACCACGCTGATCACTGTTGTTGGTGCATTTGCGATGATGCTCGCCATTTCTTTGCGCCTTGTTTTGATTTTTGCCTTTACGGTGCCGCTGTCAATTCTGCTGACAAAGCTGATCACAGGAAAAACACGCCCGTTATTTCGTCTGCGTTCTCGGAAATTGGGCGAGCTGAATGGTTTTGTGGAGGAAATGATTTCCGGTCAGAAGACACTGAAAGCGTATCATCAGGAAGAAAATACAATCATGAAATTTGACGTCAGAAATGAGGAGGCAGTGGAAGCATATTACAGAGCAGATTATTATGGGAGCGTGGTTGGTCCGGCGGTGAACTTTATCAATAATCTATCTCTCACATTGGTCAGCATATTTGGCGCGCTTTTATTTCTATCAGGACAAATGACCATAGGCAGTATTTCATCCTTTATTTTGTATTCCAGGAAATTCTCAGGTCCAATCAATGAGGCGGCAAACATTATGAGTGAATTGCAGTCCGCACTTGCTGCGGCGGAGCGTGTATTTACGATGATCGATGAGCCGGCGGAAATAGTAGACGCAGAGACTGCGTTTTCATTGGAAAACGTCAAAGGAGATGTGCTGCTAAAGGATGTAAGCTTTGGATATACCAAGGAACAGCGCATTATCAAACACCTGAACCTGTATGCTGCATCGGGAAAGCTGGTGGCGATTGTCGGCCCGACGGGTGCTGGAAAGACGACTTTGATCAATCTGCTGATGCGCTTTTATGATGTGGATGACGGGCAGATTTCCACAGATAACCATAACATTTACGATGTCACACGCGAAAGCCTGCGGCGCGCATATGCAATGGTGTTGCAGGATACCTGGCTTTTTGAGGGAACAGTTTTTGAAAATATTGCTTATGGCAAGCAGGGCGCAACGCTTGAGGACGTGACTGCCGCTGCGAAGGCTGCCAAGATTCATTCTTATATCAAGCGGCTGCCGCAGGGGTATGATACCATTCTCACAGACGAGGGAACGAATATATCCAAAGGGCAGAAGCAGCTGTTGACTATTGCGCGTGCGATGCTATTAGATGCTCCGATGCTGATTCTCGACGAGGCAACCTCCAATGTCGATACGCGGACAGAGAAGCAGATTCAGCAGGCAATGCGGGCATTGATGGCACACAAAACCTGTTTTGTCATCGCGCACAGGCTTTCGACGGTCCAGAATGCGGATGAAATCTTAGTGGTGAATCACGGGGAGATCGTGGAGCAGGGGACACACAGTGAATTGATGGAACGGGAGGGTTTTTACTATCAGATGTACAGGGCACAGTTTGAGTAAATAGAAGGGAGAGCATAAAAAATGCAGGAAAATACGACAGCTATAAAATATTATGATATAGGATTGAATCTGTTTTGCAGGCAGTTTCCAGACCCGGAAAAAGTGATACAGGATGCCATGGATCATGGGATATGCTGTATATTGACAGGAACCGATCCCAAAGAAAATCAGAAGATTGACCATTTCGTAAAAACACATTGTGCATATGGTACAGCAGGGATTCATCCGCACAATGCAGACCGTGCATCACAGCAGGATTTTGCAATGATAGAAAAGATTGTGACTCAGAATGATAAACTTGTGGCAGTCGGTGAGTGCGGACTTGATTATGACAGAATGTTTTCGACCAAGGAGAACCAGATTCGGTGTTTGGAGAAGCATATTGTGCTTGCGGAGAAATTAAATAAACCGTTATTTTTGCATGAGCGCAGTGTAGCGGATGATTTCATAAAAAGATTTAAGAAACATAAAGATATTTGTGAAAAATCGGTCGTGCATTGTTTTACGGGGAGTAAGGAAACTCTGGACAAATATCTGTCCATGGGATTTTCCATCGGTATCACGGGCTGGATTTGTGATGACCGCCGCGCAAAGGAGCTGCGGGAGGCAGTGCGCATGATACCACTTGACCGTATTTTGATAGAGACAGATGCCCCCTATCTGACACCGAGGAATGTACCGGGGCTCGATCGGACGAATGTGCCGCAAAACATTGTGTATGTTGCAAAAGAACTTGCAGCATACATGAATGTTTCGGAGGAAATATTAGTGGAACATGCAATGAAAAATACCAAGAGGCTTTTTCATTTGGATACAGTGTAGGAAGGAATCACTTCATAATCTTTCGTCACGAAAACAGCATCCACTGTTTCAAGGCTTTGGATATATGCAAGTCCTCGCTCAAGTCCTAAGATATAACAATAAGTGCTTAGTGCATCTCCCTCCAAGGAGGAGTCGGAAAGGATTGTGACGCTGAGAAGATCATTTTGGACAGGATAACCTGTCGTCGCATCGAAGATGTGATGATAGATTGTCTTGTCTTTTTTGATGTCATCCAGTACAAAATAGCGTTCATAGCAGCCCGAAGAGACGACAGAAGTCTCGCTTTTTTGCAGGGTAGTGATGACTTCGCTGACTGCGCCGAACGGTTTCTGAATACCCACGTTAAAGGGGGCACCGTTTGGTTTGGAGCCGATCAGCAGG
This sequence comes from uncultured Lachnospiraceae bacterium, assembly GCA_910586405.1. Lineage (GTDB taxonomy): Bacteria > Bacillota > Clostridia > Lachnospirales > Lachnospiraceae > COE1. The sequence goes on along the minus strand of CAJUII010000048.1, from coordinate 6,501 downwards.
ATATTTCCACCAAGACTGATAATGCCGCTTGTCACACCTTCTGACAGAAGATAAGCTTTCAGATGATCTGCGACATAGCCCTTGGCGATAAAGCCAAGATCAATAGCGCTTTGATCATCTGCGAGTGAGACAAAGTATTTGGTGTCATTAGAAAGAGCGGTGTCATAGTTCATCTCCGTTCCGGCCTCATCTGTAATTCGTACATTCTTATAATTTACATGCTTTAAAAGATCAGAAAGTGTCTTGTCAGAAGGGATATAAAATTCATAGTCTGTTGTGGATGCTGCCTGTTTCATCTGTTCAGAGATCTGCCATTCCTCTGCCACTGGGCGCAAAGTCAGGTCAAGTATTCCCTGTGTTTGCGCACAGTAATACCGTGCGGCCTGAATCAGGGAAGCCGTGTCGTAGGAAACTGCTGTTGGCTGTCCTCCTGCGTGGTTGATCTGCCATACCTCAGAGTCTTCCAACGTCGCACTGAAGAGGGATTCATATTGCTCACAGAGGGCAAGACAGTGGTCTAAAACCGCCGTATTAGTGTTATCATAGAGTGTGATGGTGATGACAGTATCAAAGGCAAAGCCTGTCTGAGAGATAGGCGTTTTGTTTTTGGCAGCACTGCCAAGACAGCCGCTCAGGATTGTAGTACACATCAAAAATATCCAGAAATAATATATTTTTTTCATATAACAGAATAACCTCAAAATGTATTTTTACCGTTCATTTTGTTATTTTACTACAAAATTATATAGAGTGCTATGTTGAGATGCTATATTGTTTCATAAAATTTGATAAAATATCAGAAAATAATTGAAATTGTGGAAAAAATGCTTTATAATAAACTTCGTAAATTTATTATGTAAATATAAATATTGCGTATATAAAGTCAGATAAAACTGGAATGCTGACGTAAATGGCAGGTACATAGCAGTGGAATGGTAAGAATTAGGGAGGATTATATGAAATTACACGATGATTATTACGAGGAGGAACACAGCTCTGGTTCCAAGATTACATATGTATATATGCTGTTGATCATGTCTGTTGTGATACTGGGAGTGACAGCATTGGTGTTCTGGGCAAACCAGTCGAAATCAAAATCGGACGGAAGCGGCTATGCGGCGGCAGTAGCGCAGAAGGAAGCAAAGGCAGCAGAGACTAGCAAAAAGATGGAGGCAAATGCATCGGAGAGCGTGATTGCCGAGAGTAAGCTTACATCCGATGATCTTGATATTTGGGAACTGCCAAGTACTGGCAGGGAGAAAAATTCATCCAACTCAAACAAAAATAATGGCACAGTTACAAATCAGACAACAGGCGAGACTGTGATTGACGGTTCTGCAAGTTCTTCGGGCACAAGTCAGTCCCAGACAGCCGATGAACTGTCAAATGGAAAGACGTCTGTATATGATATGACCAACAAGGAAGATTTGAACGGCGATCAGAAGAGCGACAGCGATACGGATAAGGAAAAGTCAGACAAAGATGACAAAGAGGAGGATGAGGAAGAAGAGGACGACGACGAGCAGAGTATTCAGGTCAAGCACTCGGATGGGACCAAAGAATGGGTGGAGATCAATGAGGATATACCCCAAAACAAATATGATTTTAAAAATCTGACCTACGAGAAACCTTTAATGAATTATCGTGAAGATGGCAAGATTGTATCCAAATGCGGCGTTGACATCTCGGCAAATCAGGGGGAAGTGGATTTTAGCAAATTGAAAAGTGCAGGATGCGATTTTGTGATGATCAAGGTTGGTGCACGAGGCTACAGCAGTGGAAATATTGTGACGGATGTGAATTTAGAGGATAATCTAAAAGCAGCGAAGAAGGCAGGGCTGGACATAGGTGTATATTTCTGCTCACAGGCGGTCAACAAATCAGAGGCAAGAGAGGAAGCCGATGAGTTGATGGATGCTATATCAGGCTATAATATCAAGTATCCAGTTGCATTTGTCATGGAAAATGTTGACGATGATATGGCGCGGATTGAGGCGCTAGACCAGGCTGAGCGGACGCAGATCGCCAAAGCTTTTATGAACAGAGTAGAGGATGCAGGTTATACACCTATGATCTATGGCGATAAGGAGTGGCTGTTGACAATGGTGGATATGGAAGATTTGCAGGACTATGAAGTATGGTTTGCACAGGACAGTGACGAGCCGGAGTATCCGTATGAGTTTGGCATGTGGCAGTATGATTCGGATGCCAGCATAAAAGGTATAAAAAGTGATGCTGCAATGATTCTGAGTTTTAAGGACTATGCAAAATAATAGATAACACAACAAAAAAGAGCCTTGTATCAAGGCTCTTTTTTGTTGTGATAATTTAGAATTTTGTCTGATATTTTAAGATGGGAGTAAATATCGGCGTATGCTGATGGAGAAAGTCCTTCAATATAGTTTGGTGCATAGTTTTTTTTGACACCATTTTTTCTCAAAATATCAATTGCTTTGTTGTAGGCAATCGCTGCGTCGATCTCACTGTGATAGTAACCAACGATATAATATCCGGGCACGTTAATGCGTGCCCGGTATCTTTTTTTTCCTTTGTACATAACTTCGGAAACGCCCTGATAGCGATTGATGATTGCAAGGTTTTCATGTCGGAAATCTGAGTCATCGTCATTTAGAAATAGATAATCCTTGCCTGCAACAGCAAAATTTCGAATACCATACCGATTTAGGATATTTACCTGCATCCCGTAGTCTGCGACAAAGAGATGACCATCTCGTTTCATGATCTTGCGTGAAGAGTAGTAAAACAGGTCATCAATATCAAATTTTAGCACATCGGTAGGCGACAGATAATAGTAAAAAAATTTAGAACGCGCATAAATTGGCGTGCCAAAATAAATACCATTATCTCGAAAATTGATGATAATGACCCACTTTTCAAATGGCAGCGGGGAAGTATCCCTGTATTGATAGATCCCCAGATGGTCACGATTTAAAATTCTGTCGGCTTCAAGGTAGGCAGCATTTGCCCGGGACATGGTATCGAATCCGCCGAGGCTGATATGCTTTCTTTTATAGGTTATGGAAGCACGATAATAAACAGTACCATCTTTCTTGGTTGCCTCAAACACACCTTTCATCATATAAGACCTAATTATAAACAGATTTTTTGGAAACTCTTTTTTCCTTTTTTAATGATAAATTCCTCTGCAAAAACTTCCTTTGAATATACCATTTTTGTATCCGTAACTTTATCGCCATTTACAGAGACGCCGCCTTGTTCTACAGCACGTCTGGCTTCTGACTTTGACGCAGTCATTCCCGCAGTTACAAGCAGTGTCAGAATGTCAATCGATCCGTCTGTGAAGTTGTCATCGCAGAGTACGGTCTTTGGCATATTATCTGAGTTTGCACCGCCTGCAAACAACGCAGCAGCGGCCTCCTTTGCCTTGTGCGCTTCGTCGGTGCCGTGTACCAGTTGTGTCAATTCAAAGGCTAGGATTTCTTTTGCTTTATTGAGTTCGCTGCCCTCCCAGCCTTCCATTGTTTCGATTTCTTCCAGAGGAAGGAAGGTGAGCATTTTGAGGCACTTGATTACATCTGCATCCGAGACGTTTCTCCAGTACTGGAAAAATTCATAGGGTGATGTTTTTTCTGCATCAAGCCACACGGCACCGGATTCTGTCTTGCCCATTTTCTTACCTTCGGAATTGAGCAGCAAATTGATTGTCATTGCATGTGCATCCTTGCCAAGTTTTCTACGGATCAGCTCCGTGCCGCCGAGCATATTACTCCATTGGTCATCTCCGCCGAATTGCATATTGCATCCGTATTTCTGGAACAGTGTGTAGAAATCAAAACTTTGCATGATCATGTAATTAAACTCTAAAAAGGTGAGCCCTTTTTCCATACGCTGCTTATAGCATTCTGCTGCCAGCATACGATTTACAGAAAAATGTGGTCCGATTTCACGCAGTACGTTCATATAGTTGAGATCCAGAAGCCAGTCTGCATTGTTGACCAGCATAGCTTTGTCCTCACCAAATTCAATAAATTTACTCATCTGTTTCTTAAAACAATCAACATTGTGCTGAATGGTTTCTGTTGTCATCATCTTGCGCAGATCAGTTTTGCCGGAGGGGTCTCCGATCATCGCTGTGCCGCCGCCAATCAGGGCAATTGGTTTGTTGCCTCCCATCTGAAGACGTTTCATCAGACAAAGTGCCATAAAATGTCCTACATGAAGACTGTCTGCTGTCGGATCAAAACCAATATAAAACACGGCTTTACCAGCGTTAATGAGTTCTTTGATCTCATTTTCGTTTGTTACTTGGGCAATGAGTCCTCTTGCCACTAATTCATCGTACAATTGCATCGTTGAATCTCCTTTCATGATGAGCGGGGGAGAGAAGTTGCAAACAAAAAACTCGCCCCCTGAATAATATAAATCCAAAGGACGAGGTACAGATCATATAAATATACCACGTGTTACCACCTTTTTTTACATAGAGCTCACGCTCTATGCCTCAGCAAGTACGGGAAATCAAACAGTTTCTAATTTCCGATACTCCTCCCGATATAACGTTCGGGGTTCCCGTCACAATCTACTTTTGCATATATGCGAATTTCGGTGTGCAGCTCCAAGAGGTATTCCCTTTTATGTTTCCTTGCGCCTCTCATCAACCGGCAGCTTTCTGTAAGTTCCCATAAAAGCTACTTATTCTTTTCACAGCCTTTATCGATATTCATGATTATAACGGTTGAATTGTCTTTTGTCAATGAAAAAAATATTGATTTTGTATGTGTAAGAGGCTATAATGTAGACGAAAGAGAATACGATGAATAGTATATTACGAAAGAGGGGGAAACAGTATGGAATCGTATTTCATGTTTAAGAATCTGGCGATTATTCTTGTTGCTGCGAAAGTATGCGGAATAGCAGCAAGGAAATGCAAAGCGCCACAGGTAGTGGGTGAGATTATTGCAGGACTTTTGATTGGACCAAGTCTTTTGGGGTGGGTGGAACAGTCAGATTTTCTGATACAGCTCGCTGAGATTGGTGTGGTACTGCTGATGTTTTCGGCAGGACTTGAAACAGACTTAAAGGATTTGATGAAGACAGGGCCAATCGCTGCGCTGATTGCCTGTTCAGGTGTATTTATTCCGTTGATATGCGGCGCGCTCCTGTATATGGCATTTTACGGTGTTGCTCCATGGGGATCAGAGGAGTTTTACAAGGCGGTCTTTGTCGGAACCATCCTGACGGCAACTTCCGTGAGCATTACGGTGGAATCCCTAAAAGAAATGGGGAAATTAAAGGGTAAGGTCGGAACCACTATATTAAGTGCAGCAATTATTGATGACATTATAGGCATTATTGTATTAACCTTTGTGATCGGTTTTAAGAATCCAGAATCTCAACCCATGACAGTGCTGATCAATACCGTTTTATTTTTTGTGTTTGCCATTGTCGTTGGATTCATCTGTTATAAAATATTTCAGTATGTGGACAACAAATATCCGCATACAAGACGTATTCCGATTATGGGGCTCGCGCTTTGTTTTGCCATGGCGTACATAGCAGAGAAATATTTTGGTATTGCGGATATCACAGGTGCCTATGTGGCGGGAATCATTCTCTGCTCAATTCGCGACTCTGAGTATATAGCAGCCAAAATGGATACAAACTCGTATATGTTGTTCGGTCCGGTCTTTTTTGCAAGTATTGGTCTGAAAACCAATGTGGAAAGTGTGACGATGAACATCCTGGTTTTCTCGATAGCTTTTGTTGCAGTTGGATTAATTTCAAAGGTTGTTGGTTGTGGGGTGATGGCACATCTGTGTAAATTTAACGGATTAGATTCGTTCAAGATTGGCGTAGGAATGATGACAAGAGGAGAAGTTGCATTGATCGTAGCACAAAAGGGGTTAACAGCTGGTCTGTTGACACCAGTATATTTTACTTCGGTAATCTTTTTGATCATAGTGTCTTCTATATCAACGCCAATTATACTGAAAATATTATATTCAAAAGATACAGTTTCCCCGACATAGTCGGGGATTTTTATTGTACAAAGCACGTTAAGATGAAATAACGGCTCTCAAAACCTTATTACAGCAAATAATTATTCTCTTTGTCAGCCACCTGCAAGGCTGCGAGCGTATATGTCGCGAAGCCTCCTACGACAAGCGGTTCTAGCTTGCACAGGGCATCTGCTTCCTCATAGCTCTGCGTCTTGAAAATAACCATGCCGGCGACGCCGGGATAGCCCTTGAAAGGACCGCAAAGCTCAATTTTGCCGTCGGCATCCAATTGTCTTAAATTTTCCACATGCTTTTCTACGACCGCTTTCGTCATCTTGTTGTAGGTCTTGCTTTTTTTGATTGTCATCACATATAACCATTTCTCCATGTACGCACCTCCAAATTTTTTCAAACTGTTGTATTGGTAATTATAATAATAAAGGATTTCTACACAAATGACAATGTAAATTCATGAAAACAGGTTGTGTTCTTGTCGAATTTTCCATATACTAGAACTGAG